>JBIIFB010000195.1:0-6641 GCA_044237545.1 Pirellulales bacterium | reverse complement strand
ATACAAGCCCTCGGCGTAAGCCGGGGGATCGGAAGCAAGGGAATCCCATCGCTTACGCTCCGGGCTGGTATGCGCATTGCCTTTACAAGCCTCGCCGGGCACGCGTCGTTGTCGGGCGGGACGCCCATGTTGGCGGCTCCGCTCCGGGGGTCGTATGCTGGCATCGGTCTGCGGTTGTCTGGTGCGAAAACGGTTCTTCGCCACGTGTCAAAAAAGGAGTGTTCCGGTGACGTGCAAATCGGCCCTGTGGATGATGGTGCTCGTGGCGGTGGCTGCGGGCGTCGCAGCACCGGGAGAGGCACTCGCAGTGCCGGCGCGGCGGCTCGCCCGCCGTGGTGTGATCGTCGTGCCGCCGCCGGGAGCAGGTATCGTTGGCGTGCCAGCGCCCGGCCCCGCGCCGATCGTCATTGGTCCGGCCCTGCGGCCGCGGCGACGGATACTGCTCCAGCCCGGTCCGCCCTTCCCAGCGGTCGCACCTGCTGCGCCGCGGATAACGCCTTCGCCGAGCATCGCAGGTCGGCAGCCAGGCGCAGCGTCGCGGGGGCCGACTCCGGCTGCTCCAGTTCCAGCGCAGACCGCTCCAGCGCAGACAACTCTAGCGCAGACAACTCTAGCGCAGACAACTCTAGCGCAGACAACTCTAGCGCAGACAACTCCAGCTCAGACAACTCCTGCAGGATCGGCAAAGCCTGGGACCGCCGTGGCGGCGGCTGCGACGCCGACGGCCACAGTCCCTGAACAGATTCCGACCCCGCGGCCGACGCCGCTTCAGTCTCCCGCCGCCCAGCCAACCGTGGCAGCGGCAGCGGTGAGCAGAGCCGAGATGGTCGCATTTACGCCCGACTGGTATGCGATGTATCCGCAGGCATGGCGGCCCGCAAAGTCGCCAGCCGATTGCTGGCAGACCGCCGACGTGGCGACGGTCACCACCTGGCTGGGGCAGCCTGTCACCGCAGCAGGCACTGCGGCTGACGATGCTGGTGGCGTAGTGACTGCTGGTGGCGCCGGCGGCGATGACGTTGCTGCTGACGGCCTGCGGAGTGTGCTCGTGCTGCCCGCGGGGCATGACAATGGAGCGAGTCCGGCTGATGCAGACTGGCTGCCGCTCGGCGTGTTTGCCGTCGTGTCACCGGGATCTCCGCAGTCGAGCGATCAGGCCCCCAGCTTCCAACAGTTGGCCGTCGACCGACAGGGAACGATCAAAGGCAACTTCTACGACGCGATCTCCGGCACCGTCCAGCCGATCGCTGGCGTTGTCGATCGGGGCACGCTCATGGCATCCTGGACCGTGGGCACGAATGGCAGCCGCTTCACCGCCCCCGTTCGAGCCTTCACGGCCCAGCCGCGGACGGTCAGCATGTCGTCCGGCGGACAGTCCCGCGGCATGGAACTGATGCCGGTGCAGAGGCCGTAGTTGGGCCATCAAGTAGCCCGGCATGAAAAAAACGATTCTGATCGATCAGGCGACGACTCCCGACGGCAAGTCGATGACGCTTCACGAGCACGACGGCGTGTTCCTGATCCGGATCGACGGTGTGGAGTTGATGTCGACCCGGCAGCACCACTCCGAAGAGAGGCTCGCCGAACTCGCGTGCGGCCACCTGAAGGCACGCTCGTCCGGGCCGCGGGTGTTGATTGGCGGCCTGGGCCTGGGGTTCACGCTGCGGGCCGCCTTGGCAGCGCTCGGCCCCGACGCGACGGTCGTCGTCGTCGAACTCATGCCAGCCGTGATCCGGTGGAACCAGACGCCCGACTACAAGCTCGGTGCGGATGCCATGGCCGATCCCAGAGTGGAGGTCGTCGCCGGCGATGTGACCGATGTGCTTAAGAATTGCCGCGGCCGGTTCGATGCGATCATTCTCGATGTCGACAATGGCGCCAGCGGCCTGACCGCGGCGACGAACAGCCGGCTCTATTCCACCGCCGGACTGGCGATGATCCGGTCAGCGCTCAGGCCCGATGGCTGCCTGGCCGTCTGGTCGGCGGATGCTGATCCGGCGTTCGTGGAGCGGATGGGGCAGGGAGGATTCGCGGTCACGGTGGAGCGGGCACGGACCCATGCCACCGGCGGCAGTTGGAACTCCCTGTTTCTCGGGCGTGTCGGGAGGCACCGCTGAAAGCCGCGGGCGTGTTAGAGTGCCGGCGATCCGGCAGGTGTCCGCCGGCAGGTGTCCGAGCGAAGCATTGCGAAACCAGTGGGGTCTACCATGAGACAGGCAAACGCACTCGCCACGTTCTTGTTCGGCCTGGCGATGGTGGCCTGGGTATCGAATCGAGCGACCGTGTCGGCTGCAGACGAACCGCCGCAGACCATGGCCGAGGCGGTGGCGATCGCGACGGATCTCGCCAAGGCGGCAGGGCCTGGCGGGCAGACGGCACTGGCCCAGCAGGCCGATCGGCTTGCGGCCATGCCCGCTGCATGGATCGTGCCCTGCTTGGCGGCATATGCGGAGGCCACGCCGGCCGGCGCGAACTGGCTGCGGAGCGGCCTTGAGCGTGCCGTCGATCGTGCCGGCGACTCCCTGTCGGCCGAAGCGATCGCCGCGGTCGTGGTCGAACGGAAGCAGCCAGCCCGGATGCGAACTCTGGCGTTTGGCTGGCTTAGGGAACGCGATCCGTCCCGGGCCGATGGGCTGCTCGACGGGATGCTCGACGATCCGGCGCTCGACCTCCGTCGCGAGGCGGTCGAGAAACAGCTCACGGCCGTGGTGAACGCCGAAGAAGGAGTGCAGCAAGCCACGCATCGAAAGTGCCTGGCTGCCGCCCGCGACGTCGATCAGATCGAACAGATCGCGGCATGGCTCTCCGAGCATGGCGAGAAGGTGAATGTCGCCCATGTGCTCGGCTTCGTGCGGAACTGGCGGCTGAGCGAAGCGTATGACAATGCCAAAGGGAGCGGATTTGCCAGGGTCTTTCCGCCGGAGGCTGCGCTGCCAGAACGGCCTGAGACTGTTCAGTGGAAGGCCGTCGCGTCGGCCGACAAGCACGGTGCCATCGACCTCAACGCCGCCATCGCGACGAAGAAAGGCGTGCTCGCCTATGCCATCGCCGATATCGTGATGCCCCGGAGCGGACAGGCCGAGGTGCGGATCGGCAGCCCGTGCGCCGTCACCGTGTGGGTGAATGGCAGGCCCGTGATGACCCATGAGATCTACCATGCCTCGGAGGCGATCGACCAATATGTCGCTCCGGCGGAGTTTCGCGAGGGCGTGAACACCGTGCTGGTGAAGTGCTGCCAGAACGAACAGACCGAGCCCTGGGCAGCGGACTGGAAGTTTCAGTTGCGGGTGTGCGATCCGATCGGTTCGCCGCTGGCAACGCAGCCGGAGTGAGAGGACGCGGTCCATAAACCCAAGTGAGAGTTCGATGCTGACAACGCGACGCCTGCCGATGCTGCTGATCATGATGCTCTGCTGCCTGCCGGCTTCGGCGGCCGACTGGCCGGAGTTTCTCGGGCCGCGAGGCCGGGGTGTGGCGCCGGAGCAGGGGATCCGCACCCACTGGAGTGCAGCAGAGGGAATCGCCTGGAAGGCCGAGCTGCCGGGCAGGGGGGCATCGAGCCCGATCGTGGTGGGTGATCTCGTGGTGGTCACCGCGTCGAGCGGCGTGAGGCAGGACCAGCTCCACATGCTCGCGATCGACAAGGCATCGGGCCGCACGATCTGGCACCGCCGGTTCTGGGCGACCGGCCGGACGCTCGCGCATCCCACCAGCGCCGTAGCCGCCGGCACGCCCGCCTGCGATGGCAGGACGATCGTCGCGCTCTATTCGTCGTGCGATCTGTTCGCCGTCGATCTCAACGGCCGGCTGCTCTGGCAGAGAAACCTTGCTGTCGAGCATCCGCGAAGTGGCAACGACGTGGGAATGGGATCGAGCCCGCGGATCGTCGACGGAACGGCAGTCGTGCAGATCGACTGCCAGGGCGACGCTTTCGCGCTGGGCGTGGATATGGTCACCGGGGCCGACCGCTGGATCGTGCCGCGGGAGAAGATTGCCAGCTGGTCTTCTCCATTGGCGATGACGACCCCCGAAGACGGAGCCTGCGTGCTCCTGCAGAATCCTCACGGCCTGGATCTACACCGGGCGGTTGACGGGCAAAAGGTCTGGTCGTGGAAGGGCGAATGCTCCGCCATTCCGACGACCGCCGAATCTGGGTCGGTGCTGCACGTGCCGTCTGACGGGATCGCTGCCGTTTCGCCGGGTGCCGGTGATGCCACGCCGGCATGGAGGTCGACAAAGCTCTCCTGCGGCATGGCCAGCCCGCTCGCCTGGGGCAACTCGATCGCCTGCATCAACCGGGCCGGTGTGCTCGGCATCGGCGACACCGCGGACGGACGGCTCCGCGGGCAGATCCGCCTCGCCGGGTCGTTCTGGGCCAGTCCGATCGTCGTGGGCACGACCATCATCGCCGCCAACAAGGAGGGCCGGACCTTCCTCGTGTCGACGGAGGGCGAACCCAAGATCGTCGCCGAAAATGAACTTCCCGGCACATTCACGGCCACGCCGGCGGTGGCCGATGGAAGTGTGTATCTGCGGAGCGAGACGACGCTCTGGAAGGTGGCGGCGCCCTAGCGATGGCGGGATGGAACCGTCGTCGTGGCGCGGGAGCAGGAACGCAACGAGTGGAGGTGCCATGATGTCCGAGCCAGCCGGGGCCGACGTACACAGACTGGGCGAGCAGCTCGCCGCGAGCGATACCGAGCAGCGGGCCGAGGCGGCGGAACTGCTCTCCCGGGCCGGCGAAGAGGCTTCGGCAGCGGCGGTTCCGCTGGTGATAGCCTGCGGCGATGCCGACGAACGGGTTCGCGAGTGGGCCGTCGCGGCGCTCGAGGACCTCGGCCCGCCGCCGGGTACGGCGATCGCCCCGCTCACCGCGCTGGTCACCAATCCCGACCCGCTCGTGGCGTATTGGGCGGTGACACTTCTCGGGCGATCCGGGCAGGATGCGGCAACTGCGGTAACGGTGCTGGCGGCCTGCGTTGAGTCGGGGGTGAGTGTGTCGGTGCGGCAACGGGCGGCCTGGGCGCTTGGGAAGATCGGTCCGGCGGCCACAGCGGCCCGGGCAACGCTTGAAAGGGCCGCTGGGCAGGGGGATGAGCGGCTGGCCCACCTCGCCAGAGAGTCGCTTGTGTCGATCGGGTCTTAGCCCGAACAATTGGCCCCGTGGCGACCGATAAGGACGCCATGGGGAACGGGGTCGCCACACGTCTGCTCGCAAGCTTTCTGGCCGCCATGGCAATGGCCATTCAGCCGGGCATGGAGCTGCGCGACACAAACGCCGCCGAGCCGACGCGTGTCGAGAGTCCGAGCCGGCTCGTGCGGATAGACATCGCAGGCCAGCCGCCGCTGCCGCGGCTCGTCCCGATCTCTCTGGCTCCACCCCCTTCGGTGTCTGCCGTGTCCTCGGTGTCTCCGTCGCCACGCCCGCTGCCGGGGCCGGCCTCGCCTCCGCTGGTGGCGATTTCGTATGCGCCCGCTCCGGCCCGGACTGCAGTTGCACCGCTGGCCATCGCGTCGCTGCCGCTTCCGCGCGACGAGTCTCGGCCCCCGGCTCTGCCCGCTCCGACGCCAACGCCTGTGTATGCGGCCGCGGTTCCACCCGTTAGCGCCTCCATTCCCGCACCCGCCTCCGTGCCTGAGCCAGCGGTTCGCTACACGCCTCCGCCCGCCTACCAGACTGCGTTGTTGCCGCCGCCGTTGCCGGTATATGTGCCGCCGCCTTTACCCGCGCCGCCGCCGTTACCCGCGCCGTTACCGCCGCTGATGCCGCCGCCCTTGCCGGTGTATGCGCCTCAGTCGGCATCTGCACCCGCTCCGGTCCCGCTGCCTGTGCCGCTGCCCGCCCCGCTTCCGTTTGCGGTGGGCTCAAGTCCCCTCGTTCCACCGCCCCTGCCTGTGGCGTCGCCGGTGCTTCCACCGCCGCCCGTGCCACAGCCGACACTGCAGCCTCCGCCGCTGCCCTCTCAGGCGGCGCTCCCTGTGCCACCAGCGATGCCCTCTCAGGCAACGCTACCGCCTCCGCTGCCGGCAGCGTCGCCCCAGGCTCCCGCCGGGGGCAAGCCCACCGATGCGATCACGATCGCCAGTTTCAATATCCAGGTGTTTGGCGAGTCGAAGATCTCAAAGCCGCATGTGGTCGATGTTTTGGCCCGCGTCGTCCGCAACTTCGACGTCGTCGCGATCCAGGAGGTGCGGGCGAAGTCGGATTCGGTCATCCCGCAGTTCGTCAGCGCGATCAATGCCGACGGCAGCCGCTATCAGTTTGTCATCGGCCCCCGACTGGGCCGGACCGTGAGCAAGGAGCAATACACCTTCATCTACGACTCGAACCGCATCGAGGTCGACCCGTCGTCGGTAGGCACCTCTCCCAATCCGGGCGATCGGCTGCATCGCCCACCGCTGCATGCCCGCTTCCGCGTGCGTGCAAACCCGCCGGAAAGCGGCTTCAGTTTCTGGCTGGTCGACACCCACACCGACCCGGACGAGGTGTCGACGGAAGTCAACGCGCTGGCCGAGGTGTTTCAGGAGATGAAGGCCCTGCGGCCCGACGAGGATGACGTGATTCTGCTGGGCGACCTCAATGCGGGTCCGCCGCAGTTCGGCAAGATCAAGCAGATTCCGGGCATCGGCTGGGCCGTGTC
>JBIIFB010000223.1:0-5172 GCA_044237545.1 Pirellulales bacterium | reverse complement strand
CGGAAGCAAGGCATCCCGTCGCTCACGCTCAGGGCTTGTATGAAGCCAAGCGGCGCGGCATCCCGTCGCTTACGTCCCCATAAAAGCCCCCGGCGTAAGCCGGGGGATCGGAAGCAAGGCATCCCGTCGCTCACGCTCAGGGCTTGTATCTTCGCCGTCATTGGCGACGTCAGCCGTCGTCGAGAACCTGGAGCGAGAGCCGGACGTCGCGGAGTCGGGCCAGCTTCTCAGGTGTGCGCAGCTCGGGTTGATCCTCCATCAATGCCGCGACGTCGGCGAGGTCGTAATGCCGTTTGCTGGGCCGGCGGCGGGGCTAGGCGGCGGCAGCACGTATGATCGAAGCCAGCGGCCAGCAGTGCGGCCCGCGGAACGTCGTGCCTGGAGAAAGCATACCCCGGGGAGAGTAGCGTGGCGGCTCGAGACTAGCCCGGTCGAGAGCTGCTCCGCAACGATCACCGGCTGCCACTGCAGGCCGGCCTGGGCGATCATGCGTTGTGCTCCGACCCGCGAGGCAGGCCACGAGCGTCGCCCGCTTGACACCACATCCACCGGGGTTGAGCATACTTCAGAAGCATTCATTCAACTTCCGCCGCCAAGGAATCCCTATCGTGAGCCGTTCTTTCGCTGTCTGTCGTTGGTCCCTAGGGCTGTCCTACTGGGCTGTAGGGCTGTCCTACTGGGCTGTAGGGCTGTCCTGCCTGCTCGCCGGCTTTCAGGCAAGTGCTGCCCAGGCCGCCGAGACGGGCAAGCCGCTCGAGGTGCTCTACATCACGGGCGGTTGCTGCCACGACTACGACGGCCAGAAGAAGGTGATCACGCAGGGCATGGCGTCGCGGGCCAAGATCAACTGCACCGTGATCCACGAGGGGGGCACGACCACCGACCATAAGGTCTCCATCTATTCGAAGCCCGACTGGTCGAAGGGCTACGACGTGGTCTTCCACAACGAGTGCTTCGCCGGCGTCAAGGATCCGGAGTTTCTCAAGCAGATTGTCGCTGAGCATGAAAAGGGCACCCCCGCCGTGCTGATGCACTGCGCGATGCACTGCTACCGCGCCGGCAACGACGACTGGTTCAAGTTCGTCGGCATCACGTCGCCCGGTCACGGCGCGCATTACGAATACACGGCCAACCTGATCGCCGCGCACCCGATCCTCACTGGGCTCCCCAAGGCATGGAATGTTCCGAAGGAGGAGCTGTATTACTGTGACAAGGTCTGGGACACCGCCAAGCCGCTGGCCGAGGCGATGAGCCGTGAGCGGAAGACCAACCAGACGGTGATCTGGACGAATCAGTACGGCAAGGCCCGCGTCTTCGGCACCACGATCGGCCACTACACCCACACCGTCGAGACGCCGGAGTTCCTCGATCTCGTGACCCGCGGCACACTCTGGGCCGCCGGCAAATTGCAGGACGACGGCAAGCCGGTCGCCGAACTGGCCGTCGCGCCGGGGGAGGCCGCCGCTGCCTCAGGCTGGGCGGCCTCGGTGAAGCTACCGGAGGCAGAACAGTCCAAAGCAGTGAAGCTGTTCAATGGTCGTGACGCCGAGGGCTGGGAGGGGCACGTCGATCCCTACTGGTCGGTCGAGAACGGCGAGATCGTCGGACGCAACACCGAGGCCAACGCACCGAAGGTGAGCACCTACCTGCTAACGAAGAAGCCCTATCGTAATTTCCGCCTGCTCCTCGAGGGCAAGCTTGCGACGAGCGAGATGCACTCGGGCGTCGCGATTTGGGGCAAGAAGTTTGACAAGGACGGCGAGGCGTCGAGCTACCAGGGCCATCTCGTGATGTTTCCGTCGGGCTACGGGCTCTACGACCTCTACCGCCGCAATGGCATCAGCGGCGATCAGGATGGCCGGGCGAAGGCCGCCGGCAAGCAGCACGACTGGAACCAGATGGAGATCCTCGCCATCGGCAGTCGGATCCGGTTTGCCGTGAATGGGAAAGAGGTGCTCGACTGGACCGACCCGAAGCCGGAGCTCTGCGAGGCCGGTCCGATCGGCCTGCAGCTGCACTCCAACAAGGTGCCGCAGGAGGTACGGTTTCGCGGGCTCGTACTCGTCGAGGATCCGACCGACGTGCTCGTGACGGCCAGCCCGACGCCGTGAGCGGGAGAGAACGAGCGGAGCCGTGGCGGCGTGGTGCCGTCATGGCTGCGTGGCGGCGAGTTTTTAAGTTGCCGATTGGGGGCCAGAGCCCGACAAGATAAAATCTTGTCGCCACGGCGGAGAACCAGAGCCCAACAAGATAAAATCTTGTCGCCACGGCGGAGATCCAGAGCCCAACAAGATGCAATCTTGTCGCCACGGTTCTGTGCTATGATGCGGTCGTAGAAGGCAGGATTCCACACTGTGTAGGGGTTTTGGCGTGGCACGCGCGGCACTGGCACTCGAAGACGGCACGGTCTATTGGGGTGAGTCGTTTGGAGCCATGGGCACCGTTTCTGGTGAGGTCTGCTTCAATACCTCGATGACGGGGTATCAGGAGATCCTCACCGATCCCAGCTACCGCGGCCAGATCCTGACGATGACCGCGCCGCAGATCGGCAACTACGGCGTGAACGAGGCCGACGTCGAGAGCGGCGGGCTCCAGATGGCAGGCTTCATCGTCCGCGAGGCCAGCCGCATCGCGAGCAACTTCACCGCCACAGGCACGCTGGGTGACTATCTCGCGCGGGCGGGCGTCGTGGGGCTTGCGGGCATCGACACGCGGGCGCTTGTCCGCCGGCTGCGGATTCGCGGCGCGATGACGGGCGTGGTGTCGAGCGAGGTGCTCGATCCGGCAAAGCTCGTCGAGATGGCGCAGGCGGCACCGACGCTCGTGGGCCGTGATCTTGTCAGCGAGGTGATGCCTCAGGCAGATCGAGCGTGGACCGAGCCGCTCGATGACTGGGCCCGCCCGCTCGTGCAGCCGCTGGAAGGAGGCGTCTATCCGACGCCTCCGGCCGTCGCGAGCGGCACGAAGCACGTGGTCGCACTCGATTACGGTATGAAATGGAATATCGCGCGGCATCTAACGACCGCCGGCTGCCGCGTGACCGTGCTGCCTGGGAAGGCCACGGCGGCCGAGGTGCTTGCCCACAAGCCCGACGGCGTATTCCTTTCCAACGGCCCCGGCGATCCGGAGGTGCTCGGCTACTGCGTCGACACGGTTCGCGACCTGGTCGGCAAGGTGCCGATGTTCGGGATTTGCCTCGGCCACCAACTGCTGTCGCTGGCCTGCGGTGCGAAGACGTTCAAGTTGAAGTTTGGCCATCGTGGCGCGAATCAGCCCGTGATGAATCTCGAGACGGGCAAGGTGGAGATCACGTCACAAAACCATGGCTTCGCCGTGGACGAGGCGACGCTGCCACCGGAACTGGTCGTGACGCACCGGAATCTCAACGACGGCACGATCGAGGGCGTGCGACACACCACGGCCAACGCCGCGAGCGTGCAGTATCACCCCGAGGCGGCGGCCGGCCCGCACGATTCCGCCTACCTCTTCGGCCGCTTCCGCCAGATGATGGCGTGAGGCTGCTACTGAGTTGCTGATGCCTTTTTTTTGACATCCGCAATTTGTGTGCCAGAGTTGGGTGAAGCTTTCGGGCGGCATCCCGGCTTCGCCCGCAGGCTCCATTTCTGCGGTCCCCCCAGTCACTGCCAGACTTTTCTTTTTGGAGGCTCACGTCATGAGTCGTTCGCTGTTTCTCTGCGGTCTTGCCGCTGCTTTGTCGTTTGCCGTCAGCTCGCTGGCCGACGCCGGCTTCGGCCACCATCGTCGTCATGCCGAACCGGGCTGTGCTGCTCCGGCAGAAGTCGGCTGCTCGGCATTCGAGCCGGCCTGCGGCCTTGAGCCGTCGTGCGGGTTTGAGCCCGGCTGCGGTGCCGAGACCTGCTGCCCGACGAATCCCTGCATCAAATACCGGCACAAGCATGCCCACAAGCACAAGTGTGCAAACGGCTGCTGCGAAGAGCCGACCTACGAGACGGTCTTGAACCCAACGAGCCCGGAAACCTGCCAGACGGTTGCCGTGCCGGTCTGCCTGCCTGCCTGCTGCCAGGGTTGCCCCTGCGAGAGCTCGCGGTGCACGCTGCTGGGCTGCGGCCAGGTGAAGTATGACTACGCCTGTGGCTGCTCGGTGATCATCCGCTTCCAGAAGCACGGCGACATCCTCGTCACCTACGCCGGCTTCTAGTCGAGCGTGCGGCCGAACGGGACCTGTTCCCTGAAAAAGTTGACCACCCGGCCGGGAGCCTTCTCCCGGCCGGGTTTTTCGTTTCATGCACTCCCTAGGGTTTGGGCTGTTTTGGCGCCGAGAGCCGGAACGAGTGTTCGCCGGCGTCGTGTTTGAAAAACCCATCGCGATTCCATGTGGGCTGCTCCTGTTCGGAAGGCGAGGGCAGGTCGAACGTTGCGGTGAGCGTGTACATGTCGGCGTCGATCCGCTCGTATCGATACGGTTGTCCCGTCACGGGGTCGGTCGTGTTCTGCAGGAATGTTGCCGGGTTGTCCGCGAGCGCCTCGAGCGTGACGGGCATGACGCCCTCGCGTTCGAAGTAGGTTTCGACGTTCTGCTGGATGGCACGGAGGTCACCAATGCGTCGGGCGTCGAGCCGGAGCTGCCGTTGTCGGAACGGACTGCCGGCGGCATAGAGCGCGGCCAGCATCGAGACGATGGCCACAGCCGCGCCGATCCGGTGAAGCCAATCCCGCCAGAGCGGTGAGGGCGGGATCGTGGCTGTTCCGGTTGTGGTGGTGATGCGCTCCTCTCGGCCAACGTCGCTGGAAAACCAGAGGTAGATGCCGCCGGAGAGCAGGAGAATGATCAACGCCTTGAGGATGAAGCGAACCGTCAATTCGCCAGAAAGAAAACAGACGATTGCGGCGATCAGGTCGCCGGCCATGACGAGCGATGTGATCAGCAGCGTGAGGTAGGCGAGCGTGCGATAGATCGGAGTCAGCCGCAGGGCCGGGTCGCGGCTCGCATCGCGGCCGATTGTGCGATGCGCCAGCCCCAGGATCGGAAGCGAAACGAGCAACGCGGCCGCCGCCGCCCGCAGCGAGCCACTGGAGATACCGAGCGCATCGTCCGTTGCCGCGGGCAGCCAGCGATCGACGAATTGAAACAGGATCGTGCCGGTTGCGAATGCGGCCGTGTAGAGCATGGCCATGCCAAGCAGATGGAGA
>JBIIFB010000030.1:0-25449 GCA_044237545.1 Pirellulales bacterium | reverse complement strand
GTCTGTGCCACCACGATGTCGCCGGAGTGTGCGGTCTGCTTCTTTTGGATCACCACCCAATCGCCGTCGGCAATCTGGGCATCGATCATTGAGTCACCCATCACCTTCAATACGAAATGATTTTCGCGTTTGAACAGGGTTTCAAAGTCGATCCGCTCGCTCTGCTCCTCGGCCGGACGGAGCGTACCCGCGGCCACCCAGCCTGCCAGCGGCAACCCTCGCACATGGGCTGGCTCCGCAACCAGTTCGATTGCCCTCGACATGTTCTTGCCCCGCGTGATGAGCCCCTTCCGCTCCAGTGCCTTGAGATGGCAGACAACCCCGTTGGGTGAACGGATCTTGAAGGCAGCCCCAATCTCGCGGACTGTGGGGCCATAGCCGCGGGAGTGAATCTTGTCGCGGATGAACGCATAGATCTCCATCTGCCGCTCGGTCGGGGCGTCATCGCCTTCAGCCGCCAGGGTGTTGTTTGATTTCCCCAGCAGTCCGTTTTGGAGTGCGGCAACGCTCCGTAGGGCTGCTGCCGATGCGAGCGGCCGCTTTCCGGCCAACTTCTTGGTCGCACTGGCGGCACCGGCTCCACTGGTCGAAGCGGCGGCGCGGGGCGAAGCGGCGGCGCGGGGCGCAGCGGCGGCGCGGGGCGAAGGAGACTTTTTGCCAGGCAGCGTTTTTGACATGCGTGTTGAGCGGGTGCGCCGCTTTCCCTTGGATGTGGTGGTTTGGGTGGGGTGTCGAGGTGGTGTATGATCTAAAAGGCGCCCGGCAGAGGTAACCGTCTGAGACAAATTCTGACGAAAATACTGACGCAAATACTGACGCAAACTGGGACAAATGGTCCAAGACGGGGTCGACCCGCCTATACTCACGTGTGGACGCTCGTATCTTACTATACGGCCGTTCATTTTCAAGCCCTCCCTGGAGTTCTCTCGAAATGCGTGCTTTGTACGGGCAGACATCTCCTCGCCATCCTGTAGTTCGAGCCTGGTTTTCAGGTTTTTCGGGGGTGAATGGGGTGTATGGGAGGGCGGGCCTTGTTCTTGTTCCTGGGTTTGTTGCGGTGCTGGTGACTGCCATGGTGGCGGGTGCTCCGGTCGTGGGCAGGGGGCAGACCGCACTCGCCGAGCCGCCGGTAGCCGATTCACCAGCCAAGCCAGCCCAGAAAGATGAAAAGACTTACGACAGGCCGGTCAAGAAGAAGACGGCGGTCATTGCCCACATCAGCCTGGCTGGCTCGATGCCCGACGGGGTCGGCCAGGGCGGACTGTTGGCGGACGTCTCGCCCCAACTCCATCGCATCATCGAGCGACTCGACAAGGCAGCGGCCGACACGCGCGTGAAGGGCGTTGTGCTGTCGATTGAATCGCCCGCCATCGGTCGGGGCAGGGCAGCCGAACTGCGGGCCGCCATCGGCCGAATCCGCAAGGCCGGCAAGCCGGTGGCCGCGCACCTCATCGGCGCTGATCCGATCCACTATATGGTGGCGTCGGCCTGTGACACGGTGGCGATGCCGCCGGCGGCTACGCTGGAGATCACCGGGGTGCGGACGGAAGTGACCTTTTACAAGGCCATGCTCGACAAGATCGGCGTCGAGGCCGAAATCCTGCAGGTCGGGGAGTTCAAGGGGGCCGGTGAGCCGCTCACGCGGGCCAGCATGAGCCCGCAGCTCCGGGCCCAATACGAGCAATTCGTCGGCGATCTCTACGAGCAACTCGTGGAAGGGATTGCCACGGATCGAAAATTACCCGTGGAGCAGGTGCGGACGCTAATCGACACCGGTGTCTTCACGCCGGAGGCGGCTGTCGATGCGAAACTGATCGATGCGGTCGCCTACGAGGATGAAGTGATCAGCGGCCTGGCCGGACGGCTGAAGATCGATCAGCCGAAGGTTGCCCGCGACTACGCCGAGCAAAAGCTGGACAACGATTTTTCCGGCATCGGCGGGCTCGTGAAACTCGTCGAACTGCTGTCGGGTCAGAAGCAGGCTGCGGCCACGGGCAAGGGAAAGCAGATCGCGATCATCTACCTCACCGGAGAGATCAAGGAGGGGAAGGGAAAAGACGACCTGCTCGGCGGAGGCTCGGCTGGTTCTGACAGCGTGATCAAGGCGATTCGTGAGGCGGCCAAGGATGAAAAAGTGGCGGCAATCGTGCTCCGGATCGACTCCCCGGGCGGATCAGCGCTCGCCAGCGATCTGATCTGGCGGGAGGCGGAGCGGACCACGAAACCGGTGGTGGCGAGCCTCGGCGACATCGCGGCGAGTGGTGGTTACTACGTGGCGGTGGCGGCCGACAAGATCGTGGCGGCCCCGGGCACGCTCACCGGATCAATCGGTGTGGTCGGTGGCAAGATCGCCGTCGGCAAGGCCCTGGAAAAATATGGGGTGCATACCGATGTGGTTGCGAAGGGGCGAAATGCGGGCTGGCTCTCGATGCAGACGCCGTTTACAGATCACGAGCGGGAGGTGTTCCTGGCAACGATGAAAGATGTCTACCGGCTGTTCAAGTCGAAGGTCGCAACCGGCCGCAAACTCGACATGGAAAAGCTCGACACACTCGCCGAGGGACGCGTCTTCACCGGACGGATGGCAAAGGATCTGGGACTCGTTGATCGGCTTGGCACGCTCGATGACGCCATCGACGAGGCAAGAAAGCTCGCCGGTATTGACGCTGACGAGGCGGTCGAGCGGGTGCTCCTGCCCGAGCCGCGTGGTCTTTTCAACGACCTCTTCGGCATGGCCGGCGATGCGGTACCGATGGCGGGGCTTACCGGTGCCGGGGCTGCCTCGGGTTCGAGCTTCGCCCGGGAGGCTCTCGTTCGGGCGGCGTTGCTCGCCCGGATGTCGGGCGTGCCGGGGCTCGAAGGCCTGTCGGCCGAGGCCGAGGCCCTCGTGCAACTCTCGTCGGGCCGGCCGCTGATGATGTTACCGATGCGGGTGAGGGTGCGGTAGTACGGCCGGAACTGAAACGGGCTCATGCCCAAGGTATGAAGGCCCACGGTGCTGAGGCGAGAATCTCGCCGCGGAATTGGCCTGTGTGGTGATTCTTTGGCCCACCTCGCCTGGGCTTCGGCTACACTGGACACTACGGTCGCCTTTCTTGATTGGTCCTGCTCGTCATTGAGCGATTCTTGTTGACCAAGCTGACCGTCGTCTGCCGCAGCCATTCGGCCTCGAATGGTGCGTGTCGGTTTCTGCACGAGTTTCTGTCCGCTTGTCTCTCCGATTTTTTTCCGAGGGACGATTACGACCTCGTTCGGCAGGACTCGGTGCTCGGCAGTGCAATCCTTGAAAGCCGTGCCACCGTCGAGTGCACGGAGTGAATCCGCAGTGCCGGCGTGTACCGGCGTTGTGGGGAGGCCGTGCCGGGCCTCTCGGCTCGTTGCAAGCGGGAAAGCCCGAGGAGAATCCCTATCGACAGACTGGCATCACGAAACTGTGTGAAGTTGCTGCATTGGGCGAAGGAGCGTTGCTGGGGACGGCATGATGCCGTGCCGGATGACACCGCGGATGAACAACCGCTCCGGGCGGAACTCTACAGCATCGAGCAGCTGGAACGGCATGCCAAGTTGATTGCGATGGCGCATCCGCTCGCCGCTGGACGAGGTGACGACCGACTGCTGCCACGCCTTGATGACAACGAATGTGTCCTCATCGCGACCTACGATCTCGTGGCAGCGGCCGCCGACGATAATCGCCGTATCGAACCGGCCGCAGAGTGGCTCCTGGACAACTTCTATCTGATCGAAGAGCAGATCCGCGCGATCCGCAGATTGCTGCCCCCCGCATACAGCCAGGAACTTCCGCGACTGTCGACGGGTGGGTCGGCTGGCTTTCCGCGTGTCTACGACATTGCCCTCGAGCTGATCGCGCACGTTGACGGTCGTGTGGATGCCGCGGGGCTGAACGGCTTTATCGCCGCGTATCAGTCGGTCGAGCCCTTGAAGTTGGGCGAGCTCTGGGCGCTGCCACTGATGCTGCGGCTGGCACTGATCGAGAATCTGCGGCGTGTCGCGGCGAGAATCGCCGCCGCGCGGCGGCATCGGGATCTCGCGGCCACGTGGGCTGGGCGGATGGTGGACGTCGTCGAACGCAAGCCGACAGACCTGATCCTGGTGCTCGCTGACATGGCGCGAGCCAGCGAGGTTCTTTCGGGCGCGTTCGTGGCGGAACTCACGCGACACCTCCAGGGCCAGAACCCCAATTGCACGTTTGCCAACAGCTGGCTCGAGCACCGTCTCTCCGATCAGGGGGTGACGACCGAGGAACTGGTACGGGCCGAGGGACAGGATCAGGCCGCCGATCAGGTATCGATCGGGAACAGCATCGGCAGCCTGCGATTCGTGATCGCCCACGATTGGCGGCTGTTTGTCAGTGGACACAGTCTGGTCGAACAGACGCTCTGCGGCGATCCTGCCGGAGCCTATGCCTCGATGGACTTTGCCACCCGTGATCGGTACCGCCACGCCGTGGAAGGCGTCGCGCGACGGAGTCGACACACGGAATACGAGGTGGCCCGAAAGGCAGTGCAGTTGGCCGAGAACAGGTGCCGAGAGTCGGTCGACGCACGTGGGGCGCACGTCGGCTTCTATCTCGTCGATCGCGGTCGTCCAGCGCTCGAGCGAGTGGCCGAGATGCGGCTCTCGTGGGGCGTCCTCTGCGACAAGCTGCGGCGTCGTTTTCCGTTGACCTGTTACCTCTCGCTCATCGGGCTCGTCACACTCTCCGCTCTGGCTGTTCTCTGGTGGGGAATGCACCGGCAGGCAGTCGGGACGGCGAGCCTCTGGTTGCTCGTTGTGCCGACGCTTGTGTGTGCATCGAGCCTCGGCGTCGGGATCGTTCACTGGCTGGCAACGCGGCTGGTCCCTCCGCAGTCGCTGCCACGGATGGATTTCGAACACGGGATCCCGGCCGACCACCGCACGCTGGTGGCCGTACCAACGATGCTCACCAGTCCGGCCGGGATCGGGCAGGCGCTGGCCGGGTTGGAGATGCGATACCTCGCCAATCGAGATCCCCATCTCCACTTTGCGTTGCTGACGGACTTCGTCGACGCCGCGGAGGGCACGCTCGCCGGCGATGCCGAACTCGTCGAGTTGGTGCGGACCGGCATCATGCAGCTCAACACGCGGTACGCCCACGTGCGGACCGATATCTTCCACCTCCTGCACCGGTCACGGCGCTGGAATCCCGAGGAGGGAGTCTGGATGGGGCATGAGCGGAAGCGCGGCAAGCTCGCCGACCTCAACGCGCTGTTGCGGGGCGGGCAGAACAGGTTTGCGGAGGTCGTCGGCAGAACAGACGTCCTTGTGGGGGTTCGGTATGTCATCACGCTCGATACGGATACACAGCTGCCACGGGACTCGGCCCGCCTGATGGTCGGCACGTTGGCCCATCGACTTAACCGACCTGTCCTTGATCGCGCGAACGGTGGGATCGTCGAAGGCTACGGGATTCTGCAACCCCGCGTCGGGATCAGCCTGCCGAGCGCGCAGCGGTCGCGATACGTGCAACTCCAGACACTCGATGTAGGCATCGATCCCTACACACGTGTCGTCTCCGACGTCTACCAGGACGTCTTCCTCGAGGGGTCGTTCATTGGCAAGGGAATCTACGACGTCGAAGCGTTTGAACACTGCTGCGGCGAGTTTCCGGAAAATACGATCCTGAGCCATGACCTGATCGAGGGTGCCTATTGCCGCTCGGCGCTGCTCAGCGACGTAACGCTCTACGAGGATCATCCCTCGCGGTACCTGGCTGATATGGGCCGCCGGCATCGGTGGATGCGCGGCGACTGGCAGATCGCCCGCTGGCTGTTCCCATCTGTCCGCGGCCGCTCGGGACAGGCGGTACCCAATCCGATATCCGCTCTGTCGCGGTGGAAGATTTTTGACAATCTGCGCCGCAGTCTCGTGCCGCCAGCGATGCTGGCGGTGGTGCTCGGCTCGTGGACTCTGTCGACGGGGGCAGCGGCGAGCATGCTGGCGTTCCTGGCCGGCGTCGTGTTCCTGCCGACCCTGTGTGACGCGATCACGGGCTGGCTGCGCAAACCGGTCGATCTGCCCTGGGGCCTGCATAGCCGGGCCACGCTCGGAGCGTTGGGCCGGCCGCTGGCCCACGGGATGCTCGTATTCGTCAACCTGCCGTACGAGGCCTGCGTCGCCGTCGACGCAATCGTGCGGACGTGGGTCCGCATGGGGTGGACAAAGCGAAGGTTGCTGGAATGGAGGACCGCGAGTGATTCTGAGCGAAGCGGTGACGCCAGCGTGGCCGGCACATTCCGGTCGATGTGGGTCGCGCCCGGCCTGGCAGCGGTGACGCTCGCCGTGCTTGCCGTGAGCCGGCGTGAGATGCTGGTCGTCGCAGGACCCATGATTGTCCTCTGGGCGGCGGCTCCGCTGATAGCCTGGTGGCTCAGCCGGCCGAGTGTCCAGCGTCCGTTGCGGCTCTCCGAAACCCAGCATCACTTTCTCGGCATGCTGACGCGACGGACATGGCGTTATTTTGAGCAGTGTGTCACGGCGGAAGATCACTGGCTGCCACCGGACAACATCCAGCTGAATCCGGATCTGGTCGTCGCGACGCGAACGAGTCCCACCAACATCGGCATGGCGATCCTGTCCGATTTGGCAGCCAGGGATTTCGGCTACTGTTCCGTCGGGCACCTGCTGATCCGAACGCAACGGACGTTCGAAACGCTCTCGCGCCTGGAGCGGCACCACGGGCATTTCTTCAATTGGTACGACACACGCTCGCTGGTACCATTGCACCCCCGATACGTGTCGATGGTCGATAGCGGCAATCTTGCCGGCAGTTTGCTGGTGCTCGCCAGCGGCTTCCGGGAACTGGCGGCGGCGGGCATCCTGCCGTCGCGGTTGACCGGCGGTCTGGCCGATACGTTGCGGGTGCTGTTGGATGAGGCCCGAGGAGGCAGAGGGCCACGCGCCAGCGGCGCTTTCGTCCGCAGCGTCGAGCGTCAACTCGAGCAGCTCCGGCACGCACCCACGACGCTGCATGCCGCCGCGCGCCTGTTGGCAGACGCGACAGTCGCCGCCGTCGAATTGGTGGCGGAGACGCAGGACAACGTGGAAGTGGGGTGGTGGGCTCAGGCGTATCTCCGATGCTGCGAAGATCATCAGGCGGAACTACGGCATCTGGCTCCCTGGATCGACGTGCCGGCCGTGGCGGAGACGTTCTGGACAACCGGTTCAGAAGACTCGCTGGCCCGACGAAAACAGCTTTGGGAAATGCTCCGCCACCTCGACGGCGCAGCGACACTGCGAGACGTCGCGGAGGTCCGGTCGACGGCGTTGCCGCTTCTGCACGAGCTCCTGCAGGATACTCCGGAGGCATGCGACTGGCTGCTGGGGCTCGAGGTCGGATTGGTTCAGGCAGCCGAACGGGCTGCGGCACGAATCGAGCTTCTCGAGAAGGTTGCCGTCGAGTGCCGTGAGTTTGCGAACATGGATTTCGGACTGCTCTACGACGGTGAGCGGGACCTTTTCGCCATCGGTTACAACGCCAGCGAACAGCGGCGTGATGCGGGCTACTACGACCTGCTCGCCTCGGAGGCGAGGCTGACCAGCTTCATCGTGATCGCTCAGGGTCATTTCGGACAGGAGCATTGGTTTGCCCTGGGACGCCTGCTGACGAGTGCCGGAAGCCGGCCAGCCTTGCTGAGTTGGAGCGGCTCGATGTTCGAGTATCTGATGCCGCTCCTGGTGATGCCCGGCTACGACGATACGCTGCTCGACCGCACCTGTCGGGCAGTCGTAAGCAGGCAGATCGAGTACGGCCGACAGCGGGGCGTGCCCTGGGGCATTTCCGAGTCGGGCTACAACACGATCGATCTGCAGAGAAATTACCAGTACCGGGCCTTTGGTGTTCCCGGCCTCGGTCTGAAACGCGGCCTGGCTGAGGACCTGGTCATCGCCCCCTATGCAAGTGCGCTGGCGTTGATGGTCGAACCGGAGGCAGCATGCCGCAACCTCGAGCGACTCACGGCGGACGGACAGCAGGGGGCGTTCGGCCTGTATGAGGCGGTCGACTACACGCCGTCCCGTCTGCCGCCGGGAAGCCGAAGCGTCACGGTGCGGCAATTCATGGCGCATCACGAAGGGATGACCCTGCTGTCGCTCGCGTATGTGCTGCTCGACAAGCCGATGCAGCGGCGATTCCTGGCTGATCCGATGCTGCGTGCGGCTGATCCGCTGCTGCAGGAGTCCGTTCCGAAGTTGATCGCGCCGGTCTTTCCGCATGCCGGCGAAGCGAGAGCCGAGCGACCGCCCTCTGCGGAAGAGACCGGTGGTATGCGGGTGTGCACCGACCCGAACAGTGCTTCCATCGAGGCACATGTTCTTTCCAATGGCAGCTACCACGTCGCGGTGACAAGCGCGGGTGGCGGTTCCAGCCGCTGGCGTGATCTGGCGGTGACACGCTGGCGCGAAGATGCCACCCGCGACGCATTCGGTAGTTTCTGCTACCTCCGCGACCTCGACGACGGCAGGGTCTGGTCGAACGCGTGGCAGCCGACGAAGACGGTTGCGCAGTCGTACGAAGCGATTTTCACCCAGGCACGCGTCGAGTTTCGTCGGACCGATGACGAGATCGAAACGTATACGCAGATCAGTGTCTCGCCAGAAGACGACATCGAGTTGCGTCGCGTCACCCTGCGCAACCGTTCCGACAGACCGCGGACGATTGAAGTGACGAGCTACGCGGAGGTCGTGCTCGCACCCCAGTCACAGGACGAATCGCATCCGGCCTTCAGCAATCTGTTCGTTCAGACGGAACTGGTCCGCGGCCGTCATGCCATCTACTGCACGAGGCGACCGCGGTCAGCCGAAGAGCAGCCGCCATGGATGATGCACATGATGACGGTGCGTGGCCCGACGGCCGGCGGGGTTTCCTACGAGACCGATCGGCTTCGGTTCATCGGGCGGCATCGGACGCTCGCCTCCCCGGCCGCCTTTGAGGGTCGCGCTCCGTTGTCAGATACGGCGGGGCCAGTGCTCGACCCGATCGTCAGCATCCGGCAGTCGGTGCTCTTGAAACCGCAGGAATCGGTACAGATCGATATCGTGACCGGGGTCGCCGAATCGCGGGCAGGCGTCGATGCCCTCACGGAGAAATATCACGATCCAGCGCTTGCCGATCGCGTCTTCGATCTGGCCTGGACGCACGGCCACATCGTTTTGCAGCAGCTGGCGGCTACCGAAGCCGATGCGCAGGCCTATGGCCGCCTGGCCGGCGCGATTCTCTACGCTTCGGGTGCGCGACGGGCGAAGGCGAACATCCTCGCCCGCAACAAGCAGGGGCAGTCGGGCCTCTGGGGCTACGGAATCTCGGGCGATGTGCCGATCGTGCTCGTGCGGATTCGTGACCACGAACAAATCCGCCTCGTGCGCGACGCCGTGCAGGCACATGCGTATTGGCGGTTGAAGGGGCTAGTTGTCGATCTCGTGATCTGGAATGAAGACGATTCCGTCTACCGGCAGACGTTGCAGGAAGCCATCGTCGATCTGGTCGCGGGTAGCCCCGAAGCCGCGCTGATCGACAAACGCGGCGGTGTCTTCATTCGCCGCGGCGAACAAATGTCGGAGGAAGACCGGGCGTTGCTGCAGACCGTGGCCCGCGTCGTCTTGCACGACGACCGAGGGACGCTGGCCGAACAGGCCGAGCGGCGCGGTCGACCGGACTTCGTGATTCCCCTGCTGAAGCCGACCCGCCGGCTGCCTGATGCCAAAGCAGCCGACGCCATGCCGCAGCGGGATGTCGCCTACTTCAACGGTTTGGGCGGTTTCAGCAACGATGGCCGGGAGTACGTGACACGGCTGGCCGCCGGACAGACGACGCCGGCCCCGTGGGTCAACGTCCTTGCCAATCCGCAGTTTGGCACCGTCGTCTCGGAGGGAGGTGGCGGCTACACGTGGGCCGAGAATAGTCATGAGTACCGCCTCACGCCGTGGAATAACGATCCCGTCTCCGACACCGGCGGCGAGGCCATCTACGTCCGTGACGAAGAGACAGGGCAGTTCTGGTCGCCCTCGCCGCTGCCGGCGCGGGGACAAAACACCTACATCGTCCGCCATGGATTCGGGTACAGCATCTTCGACTACACCGAAGGGGGCGTCACCACGGAGCTGTCCATCTATGTCGCCACCGATGCGTCGGTGAAGTTCCACAAGCTCAAGATCACAAACCGTTCCGGTCGGCCGCGGCAGTTGTCGATCACCGGCTATTGGGAGTTGGTGCTTGGCAGCAACCGCAGCCAGTCCCTGATGCACGTGGTGACGGAAAACGATCCGGCCAGTGGAGCGATTCTGGCCCGGAACGTGTACAACCCGGAATTCGGGGACCGTGTCGCCTTTTTCAATTGCAGCGAAGGCAACCGCACAGTCACGGGTGATCGTACCGAATTTGTGGGGCGGAACGGCAGCCTGTCCAGCCCGGCGGCGCTGCAGCGGATACGGCTTTCAGGCCGGGTCGGATCGGGTTACGACCCGTGTGCCGCGATCCACGCGCCGCTCACGCTGGCCGACGGGCAGGAGCGGACGATCACGTTCACGATAGGCGTTGCACGCGGTGCGCCGGAAGCGAAGGCCCTGGCGCAGCGGGTTCGCAGTGTCGACGCCGCACACAGGGCCATCGAAGCCGTCTGGCATTTCTGGAGCCGCACGCTCGGTGTCGTCCATTTGGAAACACCCGATGCCTCGGTCAATTTCCTTGCGAACGGCTGGCTTGTCTATCAGACGCTCGCCTGCCGCATGTGGGCCCGTTCTGGCTTCTACCAATCGGGTGGTGCGTTCGGGTTTCGCGATCAACTGCAGGATGCCATGGCCCTGGTCTATGCGATGCCGCATCTGCTGCGCGAGCATCTGCTCCGTGCCGCCGGGCGTCAGTTCCGCGAAGGGGACGTACAACACTGGTGGCATCCTCCTGGTGGGCATGGAGTCCGCACACATTTTTCCGACGATTACCTCTGGCTCCCGTTGGCGATCTGTCGCTACGTGAACACAACGGGAGACACGGGCGTGCTCGATGAAACGGTGCCGTTTCTGGTCTCGCGTCTGCTGCGGGACGACGAGGAATCGAACTACGAGTTGCCGCAGGTTTCCGATGAGGTGGGGACGCTGTATGAACACGGCCTGCGGGCAATCCAGAGAGGACTGCGTTTCGGTGGGCACGGCCTGCCGCTGATGGGGTGCGGCGACTGGAACGACGGCATGAATCTGGTCGGGAAGCAGGGCCGCGGCGAGAGTGTCTGGCTGGCATTCTTCCTGTTTCACGTTCTCACGCAGTTTGCCGCTCTGGCCCGAAAACGTGGTGATACCGCCGTTGCGGACCGTCTGTCGCTCCAGGCCGCACAGCTCAACGACAACATCGAGGAGCACGCCTGGGACGGCGAGTGGTATCGCCGGGCATACTTCGACGATGGCACGCCACTGGGTTCTGCTTCAAACGACGAGTGTCAGATTGATGCGATCTCGCAGAGCTGGTCAGTGCTCTCTGGCGCGAGCACGCCGGAGCGATCGCAGCGGGCCATGAGGAGCGTCGATGAACGTCTGGTCCGCCGGGACGCGAAACTGATCCTGCTGCTCGATCCACCGTTCGACCGCTCCAGTCTCGATCCCGGCTACATCAAGGGGTATGTTCCCGGCGTGCGGGAAAACGGCGGTCAGTACACGCACAGTGCGATTTGGACCGTGATGGCGATGGCGGCACGCGGCGATTCGGCGCGGGCATGGGAACTCTTTCACCTGATCAATCCGATCGCGCACGGTGCGACAGCGGCGGGCATTCACGACTACCGGGTCGAGCCCTATGTGGTTGCCGCCGACGTGTATGGCGTCGAGCCCCACACCGGCCGCGGCGGTTGGACGTGGTACACCGGCTCATCCGGCTGGATGTATCGCCTGATTGTCGAATCGTTGCTGGGCCTGCATCTGGAGGCGGATGCGCTTCGAATCACGCCCTGCATTCCGGCAGGATGGAACCAGTGCAAGGTCCACTACCGGTATCGCGAAACCTTCTATCACATCACGATCGACAGCCAGAACACGCCCCGTTCGGTCTACGGCATCACGCTCGATGGAAAACCGGTGGCCGAGCACTGCATCATGCTCGTCGATGATCGCAGGGACCACCATGTCGTGGTGACCTGCCCCCAGGCATGACGTTGATTTCGCGGGAGAGGGAATGCTTTCCGTACAAGCCCCCGGCGTAAGCCGGAGGATCGAGGGCAGGGGATTCCCTCCCAATACAAGCCCCCGGCGTGAGCCGGGGGATCGGGGGCACGGGAATCCCATCGCGTACGCTCCGGGCTTGTATGAACTGTGCCCTACGATGGGCCGCGCTCTGCCGAAATCCCCGACGGGATCACCGCGAGGATTCTGCGAGAGCCGTATCAGGCCTGCCCGCCACGGCCGACAACGGCATGCAAGTCCGCGACCGACACCGTCATCGCACGGGCGAAGCCACCGATGAAACGGGCCGAGCCCGAGGGGGCAAACGCCACGATGGAGAAGTCGCCGAGTTGGAACCAGTCGGCCGCGTAGGGGAACTTTTCAAGATACGCTCCGGCAAGCGTGCCGTGGTCGGGATGCTCCCGATCGATGAACGAGGCGACCGCCGGAATCGATACCCGTGGCAGTGCCTGCGGCGGCACAGGCTCGGAGTCGATGCCGCCCTCAGGAGCCGTGATCAGCAGGCAGACCTGCGGCGACTCAAGCATGTCGCGGGTATGGGCCGAGAGCCGGCTGACATGTGTCACAAAGAGCAGCCGCTCGACGACGGTGTCGTGCCAGACGGCATAGGGCACCATTGAGACGAAGGGGAGGCCTTCATGCAGCGTCGCCAGCGAGGCCACGGACCGGACGCGGATCAACTCACCAAGTTGGTGCGATGCGGCAGAATCCATGATGCATGCAAGTCGGCGTGAACGCAGCCTTACCAGGCAAAGTGGGCGAACGCCTTATTGGCGTCGGCCATCCGGTGCACGTTGTCACGCTTGGTCACTGCAGCACCCTCCCGCTTGTAGGCGGCGATGATCTCTTCAGCGAGTTTCTCGAACGTGCCCCGGCCCTTCTTCTCACGGACAGACTGCAGGAGCCAGCGGATTGCCAGCGATTGCTGACGGTTGCGGCTGACCTGCATCGGCACCTGGTAGGCGGCACCGCCCACGCGCTTCGAACGCACTTCAACCGACGGCTTGATGTTTTCAATGGCGCGGTTGAAGGTCTCGATCGGCTCAGCGTCGGTGACCTTCTGGGCGACAATATCCATCGCCTTGTAGAAGATGTTTTGTGCAACGCTTTTTTTGCCGTCTTCCATCAAGCAGTTGATGAACTTGCTGGCCAGCAAGGACCCGAACCGCGGGTCCGGACGCATCTGCTCACGGCTGGATGTGATTCTTCCCATGATTCCTTATCAACCCTTCTTTGCGCCGTAGAGACTGCGGGACTGCTTCCGACCCTGCACGCCCAGCGTGTCGAGCGCACCGCGAATGATGTGATACCGGACACCGGGGAGGTCACGAACGCGGCCGCCGCGAATGAGCACGATCGAATGCTCCTGCAGGTTGTGGCCTTCGCCCGGGATGTAGACGGTGACTTCCTTTTGATTGGAAAGCCGCACGCGGGCGATCTTCCGCAGGGCCGAGTTCGGCTTCTTGGGCGTCATGGTGCGGACCTGCAGGCAGACACCGCGTTTTTGCGGGCAGCGGTCGAGCACTGGCGACTTGGAAAATTTCCGCTTGGGCCGACGGCGGCTGCGGACGAGTTGGCTAATCGTGGGCATAAGAAAGCTGGCTTCGAAAGGCTCTTTTTGGGGGGCGAATCGCGAGTCCCAAAGAGTAGCCGAAACTCTCCGCCGCCGAAAGCGGTCTCGTGGAAATCCGCGGTTTTGTTGGCCAAGGCCCCCGTTTTGTTCCGCCTAAGCAGGCCGACGGTGGAAAATTTCGCCCCGGCCGCCCGTCAACAGATCGCCATGCCACTGCTGCCAGATGCCGCCGAAGGCGTCGGTCGGCAGGCCTGCTGCGGGACAAAAACCGGCCCGGGCGAGTCGGCCCGCCAGCAACGGCAGGATGGTGGGCGACCAGGCCGCTCCGCGGGAAAACGTCGGCGGCACCTCTGGCAGGACGGACAAGGCGATCAGCGACCCGCGACGCATCCCCATGCCGGAGCGGCGGCCCAGCTGTCCGGCCACGAATACCGTGCCGGCCCGCATCTCGAAGGCCGCCGCCTCGCCGCAGGAACCGCCGATCCCGAGCAGACCCCGCCTCATCCGCGCGCCGGCCAGGCAGCCCGCATTCCCGTTGATGGCGATCAGGCCGCCGCTGACGCCGGTGTTGTTGCCCGGCAAGGCGGCGGCCGCGTTGTCGCCCGCGTGCCCCTGCACGAGCACTTCCCCGCCTGTCATGCCGGCAGCCAGCCAGTCACCTGCGTTGCCCCTTACGGAGAGCCTTCCCCCCGCGAGTCCCTCGCCTGCATGGCGGCCAACACTTCCGTGGACCTGAATCGTGCCCCACTGCATCCCGGCACCGACGCGGTGAACGCGGGAAAAGTCTCCGTTGCATTCGATGCAGCCGTCGGTCGCAGACCCTTGAATATGGAACAGATCACCGAGTGGGCTCGGCCGACCATCGGCCCAGACCGGGAGGTGGGCGATCGATGCGGTGGCAAGCTCGGCGAGGCGGTCGGGCACGATGTCGTGCAGATCGATCGACAGCGGGCCGTCTTCGACGGTGGTGGATGGCGAGAGCAGAAGGGGCATTGTGTGACCGCACGCGAAACGGGATGAACCGCACGTGAAAATCGAGTGACCACAGGCGATAAAGAGCAGGGGGCACGAAGGACGGTGTCCTCCATGCCCCCCGAGCATACCTGACGCACCATTCCGGCCGCTCGCCATCCCGCTGCTGGCCATCCCGCTGCTGGCCATCCCGCTGCTGGCCATCCCGACCGCCGGAGTCAGCAGGGGCCGCTACGTCAGCACCGGCACCTTCCGTGCTGCGGCCGAGGGCGACTTTGTCAGCTCCACGGTGAGCACCCCCTTGTCATACCGGGCTGTCACCTTGGCGGGATCGACCGTTTCCGGCAGTGGAATGGCGCGGCTGAAGGAACCGAAGTGGCTTTCCCGGTGCGTCCAGCCGTCGGTCGTCTTCTCGGTGGCCGACTTTTTTTCCCCGGCGATCACCAGGCGGTCCTCCGAGACGCTCACGTCGACATCTTTCGGATCGATGCCGGGCAGTTCGGCCCGCACATGGATCTCCGACGCCGTTTCTGAAAGGTCGACGGCTGGCATCCACTGACCTTGCTCACCCGATTCGAGCCACGAGGAGCCGATCAGCGGACGGCTGAAGAAGCCCTCGAAGAGCCGGTTCATCTCGTTCCGGAAATCGGTCAACGTCGCCAGATTGCCCGGCTCCATGCCGCTCGACCGCTTCGTGCGAAAAGGAATCAGACTCATGGGTTCCCCTTTTCTTTTCACGTGGAAACTTTTCTTTTCACTCGGAAACACTCGACACTTTCGTCATCGTGCGTCATGGCCAGGCATGGCGCGGTGTCCAGCCGCTCAGGCGGGCCGCACCTCGATCTTGCGAGGCCGCACCGCCGCCAGTCGCGGCACATGGATGGTCAGCACGCCCTTGCGATACTCGGCCGAAATCTGCGAGGCGTCAAAGCCCTCACCCAGGCGAAACGACCGGCGGTAATCGCCGATCCCATATTCCTGAACGATCTGCCTTCCCGGCAGGGAGCGTGGCGGCACTTTTGCGTACACAGCCAGCACGCCGTCCTCGAACGAGACGGTCATGCTCTCGGCAGTGGCGCCTGGCATGTCGGTGACGAGCATCACCTCACTGCCGCAGTCGCAGACATCGACGTTGGGCTGATACATGACGTTGGGCTGATACACAGGGCAGGGCTCCGCAGCCCCGGTCGTTTGGGGCTGCTGTTGTGACTCTGTCATCGTGGCCATGAGGGTCTCCCTTGCGTGTGGTGGGGCGGTTGGTGCGGGCGCGTCAGTTCGCATGGACGGCTACCTTGTGCGGCTGGCTTTCCGGAGCCTTCGGGCACGTGATGGTGAGAACGCCGTCGACGAGTTTTGCCTCGACGCGGGCTGAATCAACTGCCACCGGCAGCGTCAGCCGCCGTTCGAAACTGCCCGTGCCCCGTTCGCGACGATGCCAGGTAACAGCCTTCCGCCGCTCGCCGTTGCCGGGACCGTCGTCCGCTTCGGCCGGCAGGTGCGGTTCCGGCCGGGTGCCCTTCAGCACGAGTTCTTCGCCGGTCGCCGCGATGTCAACGTCTGCCGCATCGAGGCCGGGCAGTTCGGCCTCGACGGTGATGCAGTCGTCAGTTTCACTGATATTGACCGCCGGAAAGGGGGCTGAGACCGCTGGAAAGAGGGCTGAACCCTGGCGTGCGTCCCAGCCCTGCAGTGGCGGCGACGCCGTCAATGAATTCCAGAGCCGGTCCAACTCGTCGCGGAACTCATCGATTGGGTAAGCAAATCCTGTTCGGGAGAGGCGGCGATCTATGGGCATGGCGTGCTCCTATTAGCAGCGGGGCTTAGGAACTTCGGAACCGAGGAAATCATTCGCGGCTGAGGCGGCAAAAGACAAGCCACTGTGCGGCGCGGCAGTCAGGCAGGATTGTGCGGCCTGGAACGGCTGGCAGTCCGGCAGATTCGCACCGACACCCTGGAGAGACCTCCCGAACGGTTGTGGGCCCGCGCTGATTTCCTATACTGCGAGCGAATGACCTGCACACCGGCTGCAGTGAGGTCGCGGCCAACGTATGCCGCCGGGCTTTTTCGCCGCGTTCCGGTTCGGTTTCCACACGTTTCGGTTCCACGCCGGTTGGAATGGAGTCGCCATGCGGTTTACTTTGCTCGATCGTGTCACCGCCATCGAACCCGGCAAGAGCATCACGGCCATCAAGACGCTGTCTCTCTCGGAGGAATACCTGGCCGACCATTTCCCCTGTTTTCCGGTCATGCCAGGCGTGTTGATGCTCGAGTCGATGACGCAGGCCGCGGCGTGGGCCATTCGGCTGGGCGAGGATTTCGCCCACAGCATCGTCGTGCTGCGGGAGGCGCGGAACGTCAAATACGGCGATTTTGTGGAGCCCGGCAAGGTGCTGACCGTGACAGCCGAGGTCTTGTCGCAGGATGGTCCGCTGGTCAAGGTCAAGGCGAGTGGATCGGTCGGGGACCGTACGAGCCTCACGGCCAGGCTGGTGCTCGAACGCTACAACATGGCCGACCGGGTGGCCTATGGGGATGCGATCGACGTCCGTGTCCGGTCGGAGATGCGGAAGCTCTGGTCGCTGCTTCACCCGGCGTCGCGTCAACAGGGCGGCGGCCGACGGGTTGCCTACGGCGGGCCGATTGTCGGTATTCAGGCCCGCGGGGCCGACGCCCCCCGTCTCGCTTCCCCAACCGTCTCGGGCCCCTGAGAGCGGGCGTTTGACCGGTGTTTCGCGGGTGTTTGCGCCGCCGTTGACCAGGGCGGTTTTGACCGCGGACAGCAAAAAAAAACGGATTCGGGTTCCCATGCCGGCGGGCCGACACTAAAACAGGCCTGAGTCCGGATAGATTCCCTCCCTGATGCAAGGTGCCACGTCGATGCCGACGCGTGATGAAATTTTTGAAAAGGTCAAGTCCGCACTCGTAGACGCACTGGGCGTCGACGAGGAGGATGTGTCCCCGAATGCAACGATGGTGGGCGATCTCGGCGCTGAGTCGATCGACTTCCTCGATATCGTCTTCCGCCTGGAAAAGGCGTTTGGCATCAAGATTTCCCGCGGGGAACTCTTTCCCGAGGATATTCTTTCCAGTTCCGAATACGTCGTCGACGGCAAGGTGAACGCCAAGGGCATCGAGACGCTGAAGTCGCGGATGCCATTCGCCGACCTCTCCAAGTTCGAGCAGAACCCCAGCGTGCAAAACTTTGCGAACACCCTCACGGTCGAGGACATGGTTCGCTACGTGCAGAGCAAACTGGCTGCCTGAATTTTTCTGTTGTCACGACCCCGGAAAACAGCGGCCTCGCTGCCGTCATTTCTATATGCGCTGGTTTTGGATCGACCGATTCGACGAATTTGTGCGGGGCCGTTACGCCACTGCCGTCAAGAACGTGTCGCTGGCCGAAGAGCACATGCACGATCACTTTCCGGGTGCGGCACTGATGCCGAACTCGCTGATCGTGGAAGGCATGGCGCAGACCGCCGGCCTACTCGTTGCCGATGCGATCGAGTACAACCGCCGCGTCGTGTTGGCGAAGGTTGCACAGGCCGAGTTTCATTTCGATGCCGTGCCGGGTGATTCGATCCGGTTTCGTGCCGAGATTCTGGATCTGAAGCCGGCTGGATCGCTCACGCAGGTCACCAGCACGGTGGGCGACACGGTGCAGGGCCAGGCGGAACTGTTTTTTGCCCACTTGGAACCCGGCGAAGGGGTGCCAAAACTGTTTGAGCCCCACGAGTTGTTGCGGTGGCTTGATCAGATGCACATCTATGATGTTGGTCGCGACGAAGCGGGGAATCCGCTTGTGCGGCCCGAGTGGTGATCCCGAAAGACCCCAGTGGTGAGCGGAGGGCGACGATGTCGGCCGGTAGGCGCAGGGTGGTGATCACGGGCATGGGTTGCATCACGCCGCTCGGCTTGGGCGTGGAACCGCTCTGGAAAAATCTGATGGCGGGGAACTCGGGCGTGGGGCTGACGACGGTCTTCGATGCCTCCCGTTTTCCGACCAAGATCTCCGCCGAGGTCCGCAACTGGGACATCAGTGACGAGGGGCAGGACGCCTCCCGCTGGCGGTTCTGCGGCCGCCATACGAAATTCGCGGCCGGTGCGGCGCTGCAGGCCATGAAGGATGCCGGGTTGTTGCAGGGGCTTCCCGCCGATCCGGCGAGGCTCGGCGTCTATCTCGGCAGCGGTGAGGGACAGCAGGATTTTGACTCCTTCACCCGGATGATGAACGCGGCGATCACCGGCGACGTGCTTGACGTCGCGAAGTTCACGAAGGAAGGGCTGGAAACCCTCCACCCGCTCGCGGAAGTGGAGCAGGAGCCGAACATGCCCGCCGGCCACCTGGCCGGACTGTTCGATGCTCAGGGGCCCAATCTCAATTGCCTCACGGCCTGCGCGGCTTCGAGTCAGGCGATCGGCGAGGCGACCGAGATCGTCCGCCGTGGTGAGGCCGATGTCATGCTCTCCGGCGGCACGCACAGCATGATCCATCCCTTTGGAGTCACTGGCTTCAATCTGCTGACCGCGCTCTCCACACGCAACGACGAACCGACGCGGGCCAGTCGGCCGTTCGACAATGAACGCGACGGCTTCGTGCTCGGCGAGGGGGCGGCCATGGTGGTGCTTGAAGAACTCGAGCACGCAAAGCGGCGGGGCGCCCGCATTCATGGCGAACTGATCGGCTATGGCTCGACCGCCGATGCCTACCGGATCACCGACACGCATCCCGAGGGACGCGGCGCGTCGTCGTGTATCCGGTTGGCGATGGCGGACGCGGGGCTGGGCCTCCACGACATCGACTACATCAACGCCCACGGCACGAGCACCAGCGTGAACGATCGTGTCGAGACGCTGGCCATCAAGACCGTCTTCGGTGACCACGCCTACAAGATTCCGGTCTCGAGCACGAAGAGCATGATGGGGCACCTGATCGCGGCGGCTGGCGCCACGGAATTGATCGTCTGCCTGTTGGCGATCCGTGATGGCATGCTGCCGCCGACGATCAACTATGAGAATCCCGACCCGGACTGCGACCTCGACTACGTCGCGAACAGGGCTCGTGAGGGCCGCTGCGAGCGGGCACTCTCCAACAGTTTCGGCTTCGGCGGGCAGAACATCTCCCTGATCGTTGGCCGCTATAACGGCTGACAGAACATCACGAGACGCTTTCGCTTGGCCACCGTGGCGGCAAGTTTTTAACGTGTCCGTGTCCCGTCACCCCCGTGGCGGCAAGTTTTTAACTTGTCCGTGTCCCGTCGCGGATTCCACAAGTTAAAAACTCGTGGCCACGGGTCGAACTCCTTCGGTCTCGTCCTTCATGCCGAGACAGCCTCAACTCCTCTCCCCCGAGGATTGGCCATCCTGCGATACAAACCGGGATGGCTCTACCGTGGCCGCGGCTCTACTCGGCCCCTTCCATCTTGCCTGTCTTTACGCCCGCAGGGTTTTCTCAACTGGTGTGGCCGGCACGACCGATACCACCGGTGATCGCGATGGAGTCCGGCAGTGGTGTACGGCCGGCCCTCCCCGCACCTCGGGAGCCCGCGCACATGAAACGCCCTGTCGGTTTTGCCCTCGTGATCGCCGTCTTCGCCACGTCGAGCGGCTGTTCGCTCATTGACCGTCTTTTCCTGGCCAACTTCGACGGCCCCTACGCCCATCAGGCCCGGGGCCATGGTGGCGGTGCCTGCCAGAATGGCGCGTGCCAAGACGGCGCCTGTCAGGATGGGGCATGCCAGGATGGGGCATGCCAGGATGGGGCATGCGAAAACGGCGCCTGCCAGGGGGGGGAGTGCGAGACAGGGGCGTGCCACAAGCGGCATGTCGGTCGCTTCGGCGGTCTGGCCAAGCACCATCTGAGCCCGGAGGAAAAAGCCGCCCTCGAAGCCTCCGACTACGGGGCGACCGGTCCCGCCGGCCCACCGACTGGCGCGGTCGCCTATCCCTACTACACGACCCGCGGCCCGCGGGACTTCCTCGCCAAGTGTCCGCCCTCGATCGGCCCGTGACCGTCCGGGCTTCGGGTTGACGCAGTTTGCCGATAGGCTTGAACCGCCTGAGCGGCGTCTGCGTTGTCACCCTGGAGAGAGCCCGGCATGAATGCGTCCACCCCGTCCCCCGTGACGCATACCGGAGCGACCATCGCCGGCCGCATCACCTTCACGGGCTGGCTGGTCTGCGGCATCGCCGCCATCGGCTTCGCTTTTGACATCTATGAATTGCTGATGCTGCCGCTGGTGATCAAGCCGGCCCTCGCCGCCCTGGGCGGCTCGACGCCCGAGGGCCTGCCGCTGCTGGTTCCCGGATCACCAGAGTATGCGAAGTGGGCGCGGGCCCTGTTCTTCCTGCCAGCGCTGGCGGGAGGCATTTTCGGACTGCTCGGCGGTTATCTCACCGATCTGCTCGGCCGCCGAAGGGTGCTCACGTTCAGCATTCTTCTCTACGCGTTTGCGGCACTGGCCGCGGGCTTCGCCACGTCGCTGCCGCAGTTGCTCTTCTTCCGCTGCCTCGTGTTCATCGGTGTGTGTGTGGAGTTTGTGGCGGCGGTCGCGTGGCTGGCGGAACTCTTTCCCGAACGCGAGCAACGCGAACGTGTGCTCGGCTGGACGCAGGCCTTCTCCTCGCTGGGAGGTCTGCTCGTCGGATCCGCCAACGTGCTGGCAGCCCGCTATCACGATTTCCTACCGGCCATCCAGGGCGACCATGCCGCCTGGCGCTACACGCTGATCTCGGGAGTGATCCCGGCGTTGCCGCTGATTCTGATCCGGCCCTTCCTGCCGGAGAGTCCTGTCTGGGCGGCACAGAAGGCGGCAGGCACCCTGAAGCGGCCGAGTCTCCGCGAGCTCTTCAGCCCGGCGCTGATCCGCTCGACGGTGATGACCACGCTGGTGTTCGCCGCCAGTTACGGCATCGCGTTCGGCGCCATCCAGCAACTGCCCCAGATTCTCGGGGCCCAATTGCTGCCGGCGGACAAGGGGGGTGCCAAGGGGCATGCGGCGGTGATCGCGGTGGCCCAGGCGGCGCAGGCGGAAGCCCTTGCGAAAGCCAAGGCGGAAGGGACGACCCTGCCGCCGGCACGCTTGAAGTCGATCGCGGGCAACGCATCCGATGAGGCGGTGGCCACCGTGACCATCTACCAGGAAATCGGCGGTCTCGTGGGCCGCGTGCTCTTGGCCTTCGCCGCCCTGCGGATCGTGGGCCGTCGGCTGCTGCTGCGGCTCTTTCAGATTCCGGCGCTCGTGGTCGTGCCTGTGCTCTTCTGGTGGATTTCCACACAGCTTTCCAATCCCGCTTCGCTGCCCTGGATCAAGGGGGGCATCTTCGTGGCGGGCCTGCTCACCGTGGCCCAGTTCAGCTTCTGGGGAAACTACATACCGCTCGTGTTCCCGACGCACCTCCGGGGAACCGGTGAGAGCTTTGCCGCGAACATCGGTGGCCGCGTGCTGGGAACGGCCGCGGCCTGGCTCACGATCACGTTGGCCGCCGCGACACCGCCCGACCCGGTGCGGATCGCGCTGGTGGGGGCGGGTGTGGCCGGAGCCTACGCGTTGGTGGGAGCGATCCTCACCCACTGGCTCCCTGAGCCCGAGTCCGACATCGAGCACGCCTGAGCCCACCATGGAGGTGTCGAGGGAGGTGTCGAGCCCGCCATGGACACGGTAGGCACCGCCCTGACTCTGCCCTCACTTCGCCCTGACTGGAGTCACGTCACGGTCGTGCGGGGGGCGCGGGGGGCGTCGTCGGGCAGGGTGGGTACGGTCCAGATCACGTACAGCCCGATCGCCACCGCGGCGAAGGCAATGTACCGCAGCCACCACGGCAGGCTGTTGAGCAGCAGACTGCAGCCGACCACCGCGATCACCATCAGCACCGCCCGCTGTTTCATGGTTCGTCGGACGCCGTGATAGTGGTCCCAGTCGTCGAGCGTGGGGCCGAACCACCGTGAACGATGGAGCCAGGCGTGAATGCGGGGCGAGCCACGGTAGAAACACCAGCTGGCCAACAGCAGAAATGGGGTCGTCGGCAGGAGCGGCAGCACGGCCCCCATCACGGCGAGCCCCACGCAGAGCCAGCCCCCGGCGACGTAAAGAAAGCTCCGGATCGGATCGGTGGTGGGGTAGAGATCCATGCGTGCGGCGTCCCGGCAGGCTGGGCAGTCGAGCCGCCGGGATTCTACCACGTCCGTTTTTTCCGTATGCTCTCCTTCGGCCAGCCCGATCGGTTTGGCACGTGGCTTCCGCAGCCCCGGCCGACCGGCCGCCTGCCCTGCCGTTCGTCCCTCCTCGTCAAGCAATCCCGGAGACACTCCCATGCCGCTCGTTCCCATGCGCATCCTGCTCGATCATGCCGCCGAGCACGGCTATGGCATCGCCGCCTTCAACGTGAACGACATGGAGCAGATTCAGGCGATTATGGAGGCGGCCAAGGAAACGGAGTCGCCGGTCATCGTGCAGGCTTCGCGGGGGGCCCGCAGTTTCAGTCAGGACAACTACCTCCGCCACCTGATGCTCGCCGCCGCGGAACTCTACCCGTGGATCCCGATCGCAATGCATCAGGACCACGGCAACTCAACCGCCACGTGCGTCAGCGCCATCGACAACGGTTTCACCAGCGTGATGATGGACGGCTCGCTCAAGGAAGACGGCAAGACGCCGGCCGACTACGACTACAACGTCAAGGTGACGAAGGAGGTCGTGAAGATGGCGCACGCGCGGGGCGTGTCGGTGGAGGGGGAACTCGGCTGCCTCGGCTCACTGGAGAGTGGCCACGGTGAGGCGGAGGACGGCCACGGTGCCGAGGGGCAGCTTTCCCACGACCAACTGCTCACCGATCCTGCCGAGGCCGCATCGTTCGTGGCCGACACGGGCGTAGACGCATTGGCGGTCGCCATCGGCACCAGTCACGGCGCCTACAAGTTCACGCGAAAGCCGGACGGTGAGGTGCTGGCGATGAAGCAGATCGAGGAGATCCACCGGCGTCTCCCCAACTGCCATCTCGTGATGCATGGCTCGTCGAGTGTGCCACAGGAACTCCAGGACATCATCAACAGGTATGGCGGCAAGATGCCGCAGACCTGGGGCGTGCCCGTGGAAGAGATCCAGCGGGGCATCAAGCATGGCGTTCGGAAGATCAACGTCGACACAGACTGCCGCATGGCGATCACCGGCGCCGTCCGCAAGGTGCTCTGGGAGAGCCCCGAGAAGTTCGATCCGCGGGATTACCTCAAGCCGGCCCGCGAGGCGATGAAAAAGGTCTGCGCTGAGCGGATGGTGCAGTTTGGCCAGGCCGGGAACGCCCGCAAGGTGCCGGTGGTCACGCTCGACGAGATGGCGAAGCGATACGCGAAGGCCTGAGCCGCCGCACGCTTCATTCAACGCCATCCTTCGGTTTTAAGCCTTTTGCGTTCACCTCTGTGCCATTCCGCCTCCTCGTGGCGGCAAGTTTTTAACTTGTCCGGGAGTTGGCGCTGCCCCGCGCACCGCCTCGCACCGCCTCGTGTCCACCCGCCGAGCCGGCAGAAGTCTCCTTCGCGGGGACTTTCGCCGTGGGGCGTATTGGTGGTGCTGACCTTGGGCGGGCGAAATTCCAACGCTCGTCGAGCTTCCGCCGATCCCGGCTCGTCACCCACGTTCCCCGTGGCCGGAGGCGGGAAAAGACGCGTTGTGGCGTTTGCCTAGACGTCCTATAGTCCCGCCCCGCGTGGCGGTCCCGCGCGCCTGTCCTCTGGCTGAACCCACCCATGACCTCGCCCTTGCCACTCTCGATGCACGACCGCAGCGAGCCCTCCGATGCAGACATTCTCGACCGTGGCCGCGACATTCTCCGCGCTGAAGGGCATGCCATCCTCCAGACGGCCGACGCGATCGATGATGCCTTCTGCCGCGCGGTGCGGATGATCGTGGGCTGCTCGGGGAAGATCGTCGTCACGGGGATCGGCAAGGCGGGACTCGTCGCCCAGAAGATTTCGGCCACGCTCGCCTCCACCGGCACGCCCAGTCATTTCCTCCATCCGGCCGAGGCCATGCACGGCGACCTCGGCGTGTTGCGGGGCGACGACGTCGTGCTCGGCCTGTCGCAGTCGGGGGAGACGGAGGAGATCACGCGGCTGCTGCCCCATTTCGCTGCGGCGGGCGTGAAGATTGTCGCCCTCACCGGCAGGGCCGACAGCACGCTCGGTCGCTCGGCGGATGTCGTGGTGGCCACGGGCAAGGTGCGCGAGGCATGCGTGCTCGGGCTGGCTCCGAGCACGAGCACGTCGATCCTGCTCGCCTTGGGCGACAGCTTGGCGTTGGTCACCAGCAGTCTGCGGCGCTTCACGCACGAGGACTTCGCCGCCCGGCATCCTGGCGGCAGTCTGGGCCGGCAGTTGATGCGGGTCGATGAAGCCATGCGGCCCCTCGCACAGTGCCGCACAGCCGGCCCTGATGAGACGGTGCGGGCGGTCTTCTCCCAGCCGCTGCCCTCGCGGCGAACCGGCGCGGTAATGATCATCGATGTGGATGGCATGCTGGCCGGAATCTTCACCGACAGCGATCTGGCCCGGCTCTTCGAACGCCGCAACGACGCGGCGATCGATGGAGCGATTCGCGGCGTGATGACGAGCTGTCCCACGAGCGTCGCGGCGGGAACCCGGCTGCGGGATGCGGTGGCGTTGCTCGAATCGCGACGGCTGAGCGAACTGCCAGTGGTCGATGCCGATG
>JBIIFB010000016.1:0-32058 GCA_044237545.1 Pirellulales bacterium | reverse complement strand
TCGGCCTACTCGATATTGTCGACCTCGTCGGCCTCACACCCCCTCACGCTCAGCCGGTTCCAGTCAGCGTGTCCTTGACGTCGCCAGGCTCCGCGGCTGCTTGAGCTCGGTGCCTTTCTACGACCCGAGTCAGCCCGACAGACCGTGCAACCCGACAGCCGTCCTCGCGAACCCCACACGATGCCCACTGCCATCAAGCCCGACATGACGACTCACATCCCGGCCGACATGACGACCGACATCAAGCCCGAGTCCTCCGACCTCGACCGCCGGCTGGCCGGGGTGCAGTTGCTGCTGCTCGACTGCGACGGCGTGCTCACCGATGGCGGCATCACCTGGAGCGACAACGGCGTCGAGTTGAAGACGTTCAACATTCGCGACGGCCTGGGCATCCGCGCCTGGCAGCGGGCCGGCGGACGGACGGGCATCATCACGGGCCGTTCGAGCCTGGCGGTGGAACGCCGGGCTGACGAACTCGGGATCGAGTTCGTGCGGCAGGGAGTCGATGACAAACTCGCCATGGCGGACGCGGTCATCAGGGAATGCGGACTCTCGTGGGAGCAGACGGCGTTCATGGGCGACGACCTGCCCGATCTGCCCGTGGTCTCGCGGTGCGGGGTGGGGGCGGCCGTCGCCGACGCCTGTCCGGAATTGCTGGCGGCCGCCGCGGTCGTGACCGCCCTGCCCGGCGGTCGGGGCGCGGTCCGTGAACTCGTCGAACGAATGCTCCGGGCCCGCAGCGGCTGGGAGGCGATCGTCAGCGGTTACGCCCTGCCCAGAGGAGCCACCGGGGCAGGCACCGGGGCAGGCACTGGGGCAGGCACGCATTTCGGGCGGGCCTAAGGGCTGCCTTCGTCACTCGGGACACTCCATGGAACATCGCCTCGGACGCACGTTGCGGGTGTTTCTCATCGTCCTCGCGGCGGCCGGCTTTCACCGGCTCACCGTGGTGCCGTTGGTTGAGCCACGCATGCACGATGTGAATGAGGGGGTCGAAATGTCCCCCGAGGAAGCCGCGGCGATCCGCTCCCGGGCCGACCGTCGGTTGGCGGCGCTGGGTGATATTTTCCCGGCCGGCTCCTGGGAGCGCGAGGATCCGATCATGCTCGAGAGCCGTCAGATGCGGCTCCTCTTCAAACAGTATCAGGCACTTCCCGACGGGCGGGTAAACCTCGTGCCCTGCACGCTGGTGATACTGCCCGACCGCAATCGCGTGGCCGCCGATGGCGAGTCGGGGCGGACGCTCGTGTTGCGAGTGCCCCAGGGGGCCGTGCTCGAATTCGACGAGCCCCTCGATCTGCGGCAGGGCAGGCTGGCACGGCTCATCGGCGGCAGCCTCCGCGGCCAGGTGACGATCCGCGGCACGCCGTCTGCTCCTGGAGCCGATGACGACATCGAGATTGTGACCCGCGACGTCGAACTCGAGGAGTTCGAGGTTCGCACCGCCGAGATGGTGCAGTTTCGATATGGACGATCGACCGGCAGCGGCAGGGCGCTGCTGGCGAGGCTCTTGCCACGGGCCGGCGCGTCGGGGCAGGGCCCCAGCATCGGTGGCATCGACTCGATCCGGCTCGACCGTGACGTGCAGCTACGGCTCGAGGGGATGCAGGGCGGAATCCTGCCGGGGCAGAAACAGCCAAAGGCCGGCGGCCAGTCGGGTTCGGCCGCCGAGACGGCACCGGTGCTTGTCAGCTGCCGCGGGGGCCTCTGCCTGAACGTGTCAGCCAACGTGATCACCTGCGAGGATCAGGTCGAGGTGGTCCGGACAGTGCCCGGCGGTTCAACAGACCAGCTCGCCTGCGACCTACTGGCGATCGTGCTGGGACGGCAGGAGACCGCTGGCGGCGCTGAGGGAAGCCGGTCCGAGTTGCGGCCGCTCGAGATTCAGGCCAAGGGCACGCCGGTTGTCGCCCGCTCCAGCAGTGCCGGACTCGAGGCCCGCGCGGCCCGGCTCGGATACGAGATCGCCACCCGACGGATTCTGCTGGATGGCGAGGAGCCGGTGTCGCTCGTGGCACGGGGTACGGAAATGGAGGCCCGATCGATCGACTATGTTCCGGGGCCGTCGTCTGCCCCTGGTGCGCTGATGGCCGTTGGTCCCGGCTGGCTGCGGACCCGGTCCGCGGGCTCGCCGCCGGTGCAGGCCCGCTGGCAGAAGTGGCTGCGGATGCGTCCCGACGGGGAGGGGCACGTGGCCTCGATTGCCGGCGATGCCGAGGTCGCCGTCGAGACACAGGGCCGGCTCAGCGGATCCGAAATGCACCTCTGGCTGGAGCTTGCCGCACCGGCCACGGCGGCTGGCGTGCCGCCGGCGGCCGTGGCGCTCGAAGCGAGCGGTGCAGGGCCGGATCTCTCCGGCGTGCGGCCGACGCGGATGCTGGCCCGGGGCATGGTGGAAGTGGAGGCGGAGCAGTTGACCGCACGGACCGATCGCATGGAGGTCTGGTTCCGCAACCAGGGGCCGGCGGCTGCACCGGCCGTCGGGGTTGCACCACCACCGCCACGCGGACTGCCGGTAGCAGCCCAGCCTGGCGGGCCCCAGAGTCCTGCCAGTCCTCGTGGTCCTTCCAGCGGCAAGCTGGTGGCGACCGCGGCGCTCGTGCGGGGATTGGTGACCATGGCCGGGAATCGGAGCGAACTCGAGGAGATGTCGCTCGAGGGACAGGTCCATGTCATCGAGGAACCGAACGAACCGAGCGTACGAAACGAACCGAGCGTACGAAACGAACCGAGCGTCCGGAATGAAGCGGGCGAAACGGCTGCGGCCGGGCCACGGGATCCCGGCAGAGAGGCTGCCATGGAGATCCGCGGCGACCAGATGCAGCTCACGCGGCCCACGCGTTTTGATGCGAGGGCGATCGTGTCGGGCCGACCGGCCGAAGTGCGGGGACGTGGGCTCGATCTGCAGGGACCGCTCGTCGATTTCGACCGTGGCAGGAATCGGCTCACGGTGGACGGTGCCGGCAGCCTGAAGGTGCCTCTGGCCGCCGGCACGGGCGGATTCGAATCGTTCGGAATCACCGGCGGCATGTCCCCCACGCCGGCCGCGATCCCGCCGCAGAATGCTCCCGTGGCGGGGCAGGCGGCCGCACCACCCGGTGGTCTCGACGTGACATGGCAGGGCCGGATGGACTTCGACGGTCTCACGGCCCGCTTTGTCGATCGCGTGGTCACCAGCAGCGGCAGCACGGTCGTGCGGGCCGGCTCGCTCGACGTCGTATTTAACAGGCCCATTGAGTTCTCAGCTGGTCAGCCGCAGCCGGCAACGCGGCCTGACGTCTCGCGGATTGCCTGCGGCAGCGGCGTGCGGATCGAGAGCGAGTCGGCCGCGCAGGACGGTACGAAATCGGTCGAGCAGCTCTTCGTGCGGGATCTGGTCATTGACCGCACTACGGGAAATGTGACGGGAACAGGGCCCGGGCGGCTGGCCAGCACCCGGTTTGGACAGGCCCCGGGCATGTCGCTCCCGACCGGACCACAGGCACCAGCCACCGCTCCGACGGGGCCGGGTTTTCCTGCAACGCCCATGCCCGCGACGGGTCCCACGCCCGCTGCGGCCTCTGCGGCTGCGGCGCAGCCCGACGAGCTCACCTACCTGGGCGTCGATTTCCAGCGGGGCATGCGGGGCAACATCAACCGCCGTGTGATGGAATTCCATCAGCGGGTCGAGGCGATCTGGGGGCCGGTTGCCAAGTGGGGCGACACGCTCGATCCGCATGCGGCCGGTGGCCTGCCTCCGCGGGTTGTAACGATCTCCAGCGACGTCTTGGGGGTGGGCCAGGCGCCGCCGGCGCCCGGGCAGCGGAAGAGTACGATCGAACTGGCCGCCGGTGGCAATGTGCTCGTGGAAGGGGAATCGTTCACCGCGCGGAGTGCCCGACTCACCTGGAGCGAGGCGAAGGACCTGCTTGTCTTCGAGGGGGACGGCCGCAGTGATGCACAGCTCTACCGGCAGGCCAAGGTGGGGGCGGCCACGTCGAGTGCCTCGGCTGGCAAGATCCTCTACTGGCGGGCCCTCAATCGGGTCGACGTCGATGATGCCCGCTTCCTCGACCTGGATCAGTTGGGCGCGGGTGCCGCCGGACTCCGCAGTCCGGGGCTCGGCGGCGGCAGCCCGGCGCCGGCGAGACCGGTCAGTCGGCCGACGCCTGGCACGTAGGCCGACGCCTGGCACGTAGGCCGACGCCTGGCACGTAGGCCTGCCCCGACACTCCCGCCGCATGCACGCAACCGGCTGCCCGCTCAGCCCAGCCGGCGGGATTCCTGTCCGAGCGCATCGACGATAAACCGGATCGCATCCGACGCCACCCGGTCTTCGTACTCGTGCGGGTGGCCATCGGGAGAGATGCCATCCATCGGCCCGCGGGGCTCGAGCAACCCCGTGTGCGGAATGCCGAGCGCACGGAGTTTGCTCTGGAGCCGGGCGGCGCCGTCGTGCCAGGAGATGTCTGCTGGGCTGCTGGCAAACCACTGGTGCCGCGGCCAGTTGAGCGGATGCACGTGAAGGATCGCGGTGTCTTGCCGCGCGCGTTCTACGTCGCCGTATGTCTCCCAGAGCGTGTCGTAGTATTCGCCGTCGTTTCGCTCGTCACACTCCCGCATCGCCAGATGGAAATCGATTGCCGGCGCGATGGCAGCCGCCACCGGGAAGATCGTGGGATACCGATAGGCGAGTCGCAGTGCCCCCTGTCCACCCATGCCCGTGCCGATCAGGGCGATGCCGGGGGGCGTGACGCCGAAGCGTCTGTGGATCTCGGCCCGCACGTGCTCCACGACGAAGCGTTCCGGCGTCATGTTCTTATCGAAGCCAGGCATGATCTGGTCGAGCCACCAGGAGCGGCCTGTCCGCGGCGCGAGCGTTGGAAGCCCGGCCGCCTCGATTGCACCCCGCAGACCGCCGGAGCTATCTGCGAGCCCGCCGGAGCTATCTTGTAAGAACGCTTCGTGCACCCCATGGAGATGGATCACTGCCCGGCCAGGCTCGGCCGTTGGTGGGTCGAAGAGTTCGCAGGCATGACCGGCGACGGCGATCATCGACCAGTGCGGCCGGCTGGAGTGCGGGAGCCGGGGCGGTGCAGAGGGGAGCGGCATGGAGCGGGCGGCGGGGGCCGAGAGTTCGTGGCGTGACGTGGGAAAGAAAACGTGGATAATCCCAAAAGCAATCTACTCAAGCACTCTACTCTCTTCATCGCCACCCCGCCGCCGCCACCATGTACACGCTCCTCACCGCCGAACAGCTTTCCGAGGGCATCGAACGCCTGGCCCGTGACGTCCGGCAGGCGTATGGCAACGCCCCGCTCACGGTCGTCGGCGTGCTCACCGGCAGTGTCGTGGTTGTGTCGGACCTGATCCGCAGGCTCGATGGCGCTGTGCGGCTCTCGATGGTGTGGGCCAGCAGCTACCGCGGCCCGGCGACGCGGGCGGGCCGGCTCGACCTCCGGCTCGACCTTCTGCCCGACCTCACCGGGCAGCACGTGCTGCTGGTCGACGACATTTTCGACAGCGGGCGGACGCTCGAGGCGATCGTCACCGATCTGCGGGGCAGGGGGGCGGCCAGCGTGCGGTCGCTTGTGCTCTTACGAAAGACGGGCCGCGCGGAGGTGACCATCCAGCCCGACTTCGTGGGATTCGACATTCCCGACCTGTTCGTGGTCGGGTATGGTCTGGACTATGACGGTGCCTGGCGGCACCTGCCCCACGTTGCCGCGCTTGAACCAGATGACATCTCCGCCTCCTGATGGTCGCCGTTGCATCCTGATGGTGTCTCGGGGGCTTGATCCCATCGGCACCGGTCGGCAGGTCGAACTGGCTGCCGAGGGTTTTCTTGCCGCGGGCTGGAGCGTGCACCTGGCCGTGACCACAGCAGGGGGCGCGATGGCAACGCGGCTCTCGCGTGCTGGCGTGGCCGTGCACCGGCTCTCGAACCGGCCAGACGTCGATGCGGCGACAGCCATGCGGCTGATCAGGCTGGCCCGCGGTCTCGACCCCGGTTCCGCCACCGCGTTGCTCTCCTGGGGGCGGTCGCAGGCCCCGCTGGCCGCGGCAGTCAAGGTGCTCGTGCCCGCAATCCGATGTGTTAGCCATCTGGCGTCGCGGCCCCGTGGAGCCGTCACGGCCCTGGCACTCCGGCAAGTCGATCGGGTGATCGCCTCGTCGCCAGCGGTGGCGGCAGCCTGCGAACGAGTGGGCGTCGCCACCGCGAGGATCGACGTGATCCCGCCTGGAGCTTCGCCCGTGGCGACCACCGGATCAACACGCCTGCACCTGGCCACACGCCTCGGTCTCGATGCCGGAAAAATCTGGACGCTCTGCGTGGCGCCGCTGGTGGCGGAGTCGCGGCTCGAACGGCTCCTCTGGGCGATCGATCAGTTGGGCGTTGTGCACCGGCGGCTCGAGCATGTCCTCGTCGGTGGCGGGCCCCTGCAGGCCCGCGTGCTCCGCAGGGCCCGCGTGCAGCAGTTGGCCGAGCGGCTGCACGTCTTCCCGCATCTCGACTGCCTGCCCGACCTACTCCGCGAGGTGCGGCTTGTCTGGCAGTCTGGCGAAGTCGCGTGCGGCGGTGCGATCCTCGACGGAATGGCGGTGGGGGTCCCAGCGGTCGCGGTGGCGAGCGATGCCGCCCGGCAGTTGATCATCGACGGCGAGACCGGCCGGATCGTTGCCGCCGATCCGGAGAGCGATTTTCCGCGGCGGGCGCTGGGCATTCTCGAGGACGACGCCCTCGCGCTGGCCTACGGCACCGCCGCCAGGATGCGTGCAGCCGAGCTGTTTTCGCCGGAGCGGATGGTCGCGGCGGTCATGAAGGCCGTGGCCGCCGTGGAAGGTTAAACGCTCTCCGTGACGGCGGCGAGTGTCCGACCGGCAGGGAGTGCACGGAGTTCGCCGTTCTCTGCGACGAGCATGCCCGCCTTGAAGACCTGGGCCGGCATTGAGAACATCCGCGAGAGATCGGCATCGGGGCGGTAGAGCGTGATGTCGGCATCGGCGCCGACGCCCAGATGCCCCTTCTGTGAAAGCCCGGCGATCCGCGCGGGGGCTGCCCGCGTGATGATGCAGAGTTCCTGCAGCGAGTATTCGCGGGTGATGCCCGCCAGCGGGCTCCGCTTCCGCACCGCCGGATGGATGCGGTCGAAGGCCTCACGGCGGAAGGCCGCGTCGCCCAGCAGTCGCATGAGGTGCGGATAGGCGGTGAAGTGGGCGCCATTGGGGTGGTCGGTCGAGAGCACCAGCCGCCAGGGATCGGCGGCCGAAAGAAACCATTCGAGGCCGATCGCCCACTGCCAGGCATGCACCAGGCTTTTTTCACGGTAGCTGATCGGCAGCACCCCGCAGCCTCCCTCGAGATGCAGGTCGTGCGACATCCATGGCACCCCGGTGGCATGCGCGAGGTGCTCGGCGGCGGCGGAGTCGCCCGTCATCGCCACGGTGTCGCCAAACAGCACCTGACCGACGTCGAGTGTGAGTTCCGAGTGCGTGTTGAACCAGGCGACGACCGGGGCAACGCCCGAGCCAAAGGTGTCGGGATCGAGGTCGCCGCCGGTGTAGCTGTGAAACTGCACGTGGGCGAGGTGGGCCGGGATCCCGTCGAGCGTGCGCATCGTCTCCAGAAGCGTTCGCCAGTTGCCGGGCAGGCCAAGATTGGCGGTGTGGACGTGGAGCGGGTGCGGCAATCGAATGGCCTGCACCGCGCGGGCCAGCCGTTCCAGGAGCGTCCGTCCGGTGAGTGACATGCCCGGCAGTGGAGTGTCGAGGTCGCGGTGGTCGCCCCGACGGCCCTGTTTCCAGAATGCCGGCCCGCCGGGATTGGCAACCTTGACGGCCCAGCCCTGGCCGGCGGCCACCGCCGCACTGATGAGTCGTTGCACCTCGCGGTCGCCCTGCCCGTCGCGGGCGCGGTCGAGCGCCGCCAGCACGTCGGCATCGTCAGCCGCCAGGAGATAGATGCCCTTGTCGAGAATGGGCAGTTCAGCGAGTTCCATGTGGGCCAGGCCGGCAGCCGCCGTGGCGATCGCCGCATCGAACACCGTCGTGTAACCGAGTGCCGCGTAGAGGCCCCCCGTCGAGTGGATCGTGGGCACGGCCGCGGCGGTGGCCTTGCTGCGGGCGAGTTGCGGCGCGATGCGTCGCCCGGCATTCACCTTCGCTCCGGCGACGTGGCTGTGCAGGTCGACACCGCCGGGCATGACGACCCGGCCGCGGGCATCGACCCGGGTGTAATCGGCCGGATCGGCCGGCGGGGCGACGATCCGACCATTCTCGACCCAGATGTCGGCAATCACGCCATCACGCCCGTGCAGCGGATCATGGACGGTGCCGCCGGCGATGACGAAACGGTGCGATTCGGCACATCGGCCGGCCGCATCGCCGGTGCGGGGAGCTTGGCTCATGGCCGGCCTCCGGTGAACCGGGAGGCAGGCGAAGCAATCGTCTGTCGTACCGCGTTGGTGAGTGCGATGAGAGTGTCTCGCATCGAATGCATGCCAGCCGGCTGCCCGAAACCGCCTGCCGGCATGGAGGGTGTCAGCACGACGCGGCGGCCGTCCTCGCGGAGCATCGTTCCGGTGGTGCAGAGCGACATGCCGGCGCAGCGGAGTTGGAACGAGTCCCCCGCCCGCTGCAGCAGCGGTTCCGGGGCGTCGCAGATCCTGACGACCGCCAGGCGTGCGCCGCGGTCGGCGATCGACTGCTCGAGCGGATCGGCCAGTCGACCGAGGACCAAGACAACGTCCACCTCACCGCGGTCGACCAGCCGTCGGGCGTCGGACTCGGCCGGCAGGAACAGGCTGCCCGCGGGGTCGGCGGTGGCAATTCCACCGGCGGCTCCATACCGCCAGGTGCAGACGGCCGCGGCGCCGGCGACATTGGCGCCACCGGCCGCCAGTCCGGCGCCGAGTGGAATCTGAAAGGCGGGTTTGAGGTGTGCAATCGTGCGGACCAGATGCACGATGCTCCATGCCTCCAATCCGATCGGATCGTCCACATCGCTGGTGACGATCGCCACACAATTCGCCGCTTGAATTGCATCGTGCAGCGTGGTGCATACGGCGGCCACCGGCGTGCCGGAGAGAACGTCTGGCCGGCCGATCGTGAGCATCTGCAGGCCACGGGCCGCTTCCACGGCGAGGCCGTGGGGGAGCGGGAGGTGGTGATGTGTGGTGGCGTCGGGCAGGACGCTGTAGGGGCCGACGGCGATGGTCCTTCGATGACGGCCATCAGAAAGTGACGGCGCGATGAAGCGTTCGATAAACCGCGGATGAGAGGCGGCGGGATCGCAGCCCCAGAAGAGCACGAGATCGGCCCGGTCGCGGAGTTCCTCCCAGACGGCTGTCACCTCGCCAGCCCGCGCGATCGTCGGGCCGGCAACGCGAGACGATTCCGGCAGGCCGGCATCGACCGCGGCGCCAAGCGACTCGGCGAGGTCGCATGCAGCCGTGATCGCCTCGAGCGTGGCACTTCCCAGGCCGGTCACAAGCACGCGTCGTGCTGATGCAAGCCGCTTTGCCGACCGTTCGATGGCCGTTTCGCGGGCGAGCGGGCTGTCGTTCTCCCAGGCCTCCGGAGACGGGCCCGTTACCGAACGGAGCTGCAAAACGGCGGCAATCGCTGCACGGATCGTCTCGCTCCCGTGGAGGCACGCCCCTGCCACGCCGTCGGTGGTGATCAGGATGTCATCGCAGAGCAACGGACAGGCCGTGCAGGTAGACCGCCCGACTTCCGCGCCGATGGCACCAGCCGCCTGCTGTTTCACGACTTGGGCAGCACCCAGATGTTGCGGTAGCGGACAGGGTTGCCATGGTTTTGCAGATGGAGCGGGCCCTTCGTGGCCTCCTGTTTCAGCGGGCCGCCGGGAGTGATTGCCGGCACCTCGACGTTGTCGTGGATGACCGTGCCGTTATGCCGCACGGTCATCCGGGCGTTGGCTACCTTCGTGTCACCCTCGAACCGCGGCGCGGTGACGAGAATGTCGTACGTCTGCCAGGTGAGCGGTGGCAGGCACATGTTCACGAACGGTGCCGCGGCCTTGTAGATTCCACCGCACTCGTTGTCCTTCCCTTCGAGGCCGAAGCTGTCGAGCATCTGGGTTTCGTAGGAGCCCATGAGATACGCGCCGCTGTTGCCGCGGCCCTGCCCGCGGTCCTTGGGCTGATAGGGCAGGCGAAATTCGATGTGCCAGGCCGCGTCGCCGAAGCTGTCTTTGGTGGTCACGCCCTCCATCAGCAGGCCATCCTCGGAGACACGCCCATTGACGAGAGCGGAGGTGTCGGTGCTCGTGCCCGTGCCGTCGAAGATCACGACCGCGTTCTGCGGTGGCTTTTCGCCGAGCGTCGGGCTGGTGCGGGCCACCTTGGGGAGCCGGGCGAGTTCGCTGCCCGAGTCGGAAAGCACCACGACCGCGCCGTTCCGGATCTCCCCCTTCCGCCTGGTGCCGCCCCAGTCGAGGGCTTCCACCGTCACGCGGGCTGCGTCGCCCTCCCCTTCGCGGACTCCCTTGCCGATGATCTTGTTCGGCGGTGTCCAGCCATCGCCTGGCAGTCCACCGGGGTAGGCGACGACGTCGAATGTTCCGTCACCCATCGCGATCGCCTGAATGCCGAACGGGACCGGTTGGCCGTCGTGCGTGATCTCGCCGGCATATTCCCCCTGGAACGGGAAATCGGCGTCGGTCTTGGCCGGGTCGGCGTAGGCGGGGTTGCCCGTGGGAGCTGCGGACGCGGCGGGCAGGCGGCCGACACCTACGCCGATCAGCAGAGCGGCAGACAGCACGGACCGGAAGAGACGGCGCATGACGAACCTCCTTCGAAAGCAGTGACCAGTACCTGAAAGAAGTGACCAGTATGCCCAAAACCCGAGAGGCTTGGGAGAGACGGCGGTGTGTGCCGTGCCGGAACCCGCCGGAAACCGGCCGCACCGGCTTCGTCAACTCCCGGCAAGTTAAAAACTCGCCGCCACGGGGGAGAGCACGGGCAAGTTAAAAACTCGCCGCCACGGGAGAGGGCACGGGCACGATGGGCTCGGCTGGGGCTTCTTCTGCTTTGTGGCCACGAGTTTGTAACGTGTGGAATCCGCCACGGGAGAGGGCACGGGCAAGTTAAAAACTCGCCGCCACAGGAGAGAGCACACGGGCCAACTAGACCAGCCCGGTGAGTGGGCCGTCGCCGCAGTAGTCGGGGTTGCCGAATCGCACGAGCCCCGTGTGCCCCATGGCATGGGCGATCGAGAGGTGGAGCCGGTTGTGCGGCAGCCCCTTGAAGTCGATCGCCCTGCCCATGGTGAAGCCGAGGCCGTTGCCCACCATCACCCACGGGATGTCGTCCAGCGAGTGGGAGTTGCCCTCGCCGAGTTCGTTTGTCCAGAGGATCGTCGTGTGGTCGAGGAGCGAGCCATGACCGCCGGGTTCGGGTGTCTCGGCCAGACGTTTGGCGAGGTGAGCCACTTCCCCGGCGTACCAGGCGTCGATCTTCGTCAGCTTCTCCTGGGCGGCCTCGTTTGAGTTGGGCTCGTGCGAGAGTTCGTGCTGTCCCTCCTCGACGCCGATCCATTTCATGTGTGGTTGGCCGACCGAATTGGTGTATTGGAGACTGGCGATGCGAGTGAAGTCGGCGGCCAGTGAGGCGACGACCAACTCGATCTGCATCCGGCTGAGCTTCGGCATCTGATCGTTCTGCTCGACGATCCCCTGCTCGAGCACGGGCACGGCGTGCGAGACCTCCACGTGGTGGCTCGCCATCTCCTTCTCGAACTCGCGGACGAGCGACGCATGCTCCTCCAGAATCCGTCGATCCTCGGCCGGGAGTGCCGCTGCCACGACCGCCAGATCATTGCGAAGTTCGTCGAGCACGCTCTGCATGCTCTCGCGATCCTTCAACTGCCCATAGAGCTTGTGGAACATCTGGTAGGGGTCGTCGATCGGCGCCACCGGCTTGTTGGGGCCTGTGTAGACCATCCGCGTCCAGGTGTCGGCGCGGTTGGGAACGAGCACGCCAAACTCGAGCGAGCCAAAACGGGTGGCCGTCTCGGGCCGGCTCTGGAGGAAGTTTCGGATCTCCTGATCGATGGAAAGTCCGCTCGACCAGCCGGCGGGAGTCTCGCCCCCACCCTGCACGTTGCCGGGAAAGAGTTCGATGCCGGTGAGCAGGCAGCCCATGCCCCGCATGTGGCGGTCTCCATCTCCCTGCACTTTGTCGTGCACGCCCTTCAGCATGAGCAGCTGGTCGCGAAATGGCTCCAGCGGCCGAAGAATCGGGGGCAGTTCAACCGGTCGTACGACCGGCGGCAGCGTCGTGAATGGCCCCGGTTCGGTCGGCCAGAAGTTCTTCTTCACCACCCCGTCGGGGCTGAACACAATCACAAGACGTTTTTTCGGCGTGGTCACCCCAGCCGCAGCCAGACTTGGCAGGTTGCCCAGAAAAGGCAGCACGGCCGAGCCGACGCCGAGCCGCCGCAGGAGATTGCGACGCGAGAGCGTGATCATGGGGCTTTCTCCGGGACGGGCGTTTGTGGGGCGGTGGCCTGCGGAGGCAGTGTGACCTGCGGAGGCAGTGCACCCACCACCATGATATCGACCAACAAGCGGCGGATATCGCAATTGTTGGCCGCGAATGTCCCGCGGAGGGTTTCGAGCGTGTCGGGGCCCCAGGCCCTGATCGGCTGCTTGACGAGGGCATGGAAGAGGTTTTGCACGAAAGCCTCCTGGGCATCGCGGCTGGTGGACACGTAGTCGCCAAGCTGCCGCGCCCCCTGAAACGAGGCTGCCGGGCCCTCCCGAGGCTGGTAGGAACCCGAGGCATCGATCGGCTTCTGCCAAGAGATGGTTTCGGTCGTGCGCTGCTCCACGGTGCGATACCGACCGACCGCGTCGAACTCTTCGAGCGCGAAGCCCAGCGGGTTGATCATCGTATGGCATGTCTGGCAGGCGACACCGCTCGTCTGGATGGCGACGCGTTCGCGGGTCGTGAGATCGGGATGCTGGTCTGGCGCCAGAGGGGCGACTGCCTCCTGGGGAGGCTTGAGGATGTTGCCCATCACGCTGCGGGCGAGGAACACGCCGCGGTGGATCGGCGACGTTGCTGCGGCGTAGGAGAACACGCTCGCCATGTAGGGGTGAGACAGCACGCCCGCACGGCGGCCGCCATCGAGCCGCACGCGGCGAAACGACGCGTCTGCCGGCAGATCGATGCCGTAGAACGGTCCGAGCCGCCCGTTCACGTAGACCTCGTCGTCGGTGAACAGTCGCCGGAAATCGGAACTGCTGCCCGGGCCCCGTCCCCAGACGGCATCATCCACCAGCATTTCCAGGCTCGTCCGCAGATCCGCCGCGATCTCCGGGGAGAACTCTGAGTAGCGGGTCTTGTCCTTCACGATCTCCGGGCCGTGGTCGATGCGGAGCCAGGCGAAAAGAAAATCCCGGACTTTCGCCCGCGTGCGGCGATCATGCACCATCCGCTCGGCCTGCGCCCGCACCTGAGCCGGGGTGACCAGCTGATTCTTGGCCGCGGCATTCATGAGCGGCTGGTCGGGAATCGAGTCCCACAGACCAAACGACAGGCGGGCCGCCGTTGCGAAGCCGCCAGACGCCTCTCCGCCGTAGAGGAATCGCGGTGACCCGAGCACCAGCAGCATCGACCGCTTGAGGCCGGTGTCGAGGTCGGGCGCATCGGCAAAAGGGCGATCGACCACGATCGCCCGTAGTTCGTCCGTCAGCGGCTGACGAAAAGCCCGTTCGGCGAAGGTCGCAGCAAACCGCCTGAGCTTCTCGGCCCGGTCGGCACTGTCGCGCTTTGTGTGGGCAAGATACTCGACGTGTTCGAGAGCGTAGTCGGCCATCTCGACCGCGGCCGCGGTGGCAGATGTAAACCAGTCCTTCGACACGCTCGTGCCCCGCTCGTAGCCGATCGACTTGTCGTCGGGTGGAAAGGGTGTCTTCAGTACGAAGACCTCAGCGCTGTCGTCTGTGACCAGGCATCGTTCGGGCACCGGCTCGAGCCCGCCGTGGGGCGGTTTCCAGAGGAGCTGCATCGAGGCGTGCGTCGCATGCTCGTGTTTTTTGCTGTCGACGCCCTGATTGGCTTTCGAGAATTCAAGCCGCAGAGGGTAGCTGCGACCACCAAGAAGAAAGATGCTCGCCCTGTATTCGGTGTCGCTGCCAGACTTGACATAGGCATCGATGAGCGGCGGTTCGTACCAGGCCGAGTTGAGGGAGAGCTTGGCGGAGTGGTCGGTGCGAATCACGAGTTCGTAGACGCCCGTCTCGGGCGGCACGAGCGAGCCTGTCCAACGGATTGCGAAACGGTTGGGCTGAAAACGCTCCGGATCAGGACCCTCGAGGCCGAAATCAAAGTCCACCTGCGGATCGATCTGTTCATAGACGAGGCCTGTCTGCCGATTGAAGTCGCGGCTATTGAAATACTCGGCCCGCAGCCCGTGGGGCGATTCGATGCGGGCGGTGCGGTTGCGGAAGCTGGCGAAGAGATCGGCAGCGGTGTTTTGATACTGCCGGACCGTGAGCCGGGAGAGGTCGACGCGGGCGGGGCGGTTGCGATCTCTGGCGACTGCCGAATAGAAGGCGGTGTGGATATAGTCGGCGACCTGACGGGCCGCGTCACCGGTGACTGCAGAGGGGTCGTCCTCCGGCATAGTCTCGTGGATGTAGGCGGCGAGTTGATTGACCGAGCGGTCGCCGACGAGCGGCTCGGGTACGTCGGGCGTGCCGGTGCCCGAGTCGCCGTGGCAACGGCCACAGTGTTCACGGTAGACGGCAAGACCGGGGTGGTCTTGAGCCACGAGCGGTGGTGCTGCCAGCCAGCCGGCAGCGAGGCATCCGGCCCAGACGAGGGAAGTCCGCGAGGTCAGTCGGATACCGAGCATGATGACCAGCGATCAGGTGGGCAAGCAGGTGGGCACCAAATGGGCAGCTAGGCGGGCACCAAACCGCACTTCCTAGTATAGCCAGGCTGAATCTTCGACAAAACCGAGGGATGGACTCCTGCCCGTTCGCCTCAGCCACCCCATCAGGAACCTGGTCCAGGTGGCCATTTTCCGGAAAGGGCATGTAAGGCGACGGCGGTTCGGGTGAAGAATACTCTTGAAGAAGCTGCTATGAAGAATTCCTCCCCCATGCCCCCGGAATCAGCCTCGACGACGCCGGACGCGCATCAGGCTGAGATGCTGCTGCTCTCCCGGCTCTGGACGGAAGCCCAGCCGGTGGTGGCTGCGATGGTCGCCGGGGCGGTGGTCGATTTTCAGCACAGCGAAGATCTCGTCTCGCAGGTGGCCGAGACCGTGGTCATGAAGTTTGCAGAGTACGACCACGTGCGGCCATTCACACCCTGGGCTCTCGGGATCACCCGTAACATCATTCTTCGCTACTACGACCGCAGGGCCGGCGAACGGCTTGTGTTCTTTGACGACCGGATCTTGAGCGTGATGGCCGTCGCGCACGAGCAGGTGGCCGGGGAGGCGGCCGAGCGATTGGCGGCGATGCAAAAATGCCTCGCCGCGATCAAGGGAAAGACCAGACGCGTGATGGAGATGCGGTATGTGCATGGACTCAAGCCCGCCGCCATCGGACACTCCCTCGACATGACGACCAATGCCGTCTGGGTGATGCTGCATCGCGGTCGCGATGCGGTGGCCAAGTGCATCGGCCGCAGACAAATCGCTGCGGGAGGGGAGGGGAGCGCATGAGCACTGCCGATAACACGCGACCAATCTCGGGCGATCACGACGCAAAACGGTACGAGGAACTCGTGTCTCGGCACTTCGACGGACTGCTCTCCGCGGAGGAGAGTCGCGCGTTGGGCGAGCTCGCGGCTGCCGACCCCGCGCGGGCCCGCGATTTCGCGAGGCGTTCGATGTTTCATCAGCATCTGCGTGCCACCTTGCAGTTGCAGCACGAATACGCAGACCCCTTACCACACATGGCCGGCCTTGAGGGGGATCGCGGGCCGTCTGGTGGGGCAGCCGCCAGGATGTCAGGATGGGCGGCGAGAACTGCCGGTATCGTGGTGGCCGCCACGGTGGCGGTGGCTGGCGTCGGCTGGTTCGTCACATCGTCATTGCGTTCGTTTTCCGGGGCGATCGACGATGGTGTGCCGGGAGCCGCGTCACCCGTTCCGCCGTTTGCGGTGCTCAATGCGGCCGTGGATGACGTCTGGGCGGATTCGAATGTCGGCCTCAGCCTGCGGCATGGGGCACTGCCCCGCGGGCCGATCAGGCTCGAATCCGGGCAGGTAGAGATGCTTTTCAACTCCGGCGGCACGGCCGTCATCGAAGGGCCTGCTGTGTTCGAGCCGATCTCGGGGAATGCGCTCGAGCTCAGCGAGGGGGCGGTGCGATGCCGGTGCCCGACGAAGGGCACCGAGTTGCGGGTCGTCACGCCCGCCACCACCGTCACCGACCTGGGCACCGAATTCGTCGTGGCGGTCGGCTTGAACCACCAGACGCGTCTGGCGGTGACCGAGGGCAGCGTGCGGATCGATGGGGGCGGCGGCTCCCGGCTCGTCCACCAAGGCGAGGCGTTCGTCATCGATCAGGAGGGGTGGAAGAACGACATCGGGTTTCTCAAGGACGAGGCCCACGTGGCCCAGCTGCGGTTCGCGGACCGGGAGGTCTTCGAGCGATTTCCAGAGCGGTTGGCCGATCCCAATATGCATCGGGTTGGGTCGGGATCGCTGCCTGAGATGGGGCGAATGGCGTCACTCGATCCGGGGGCGACCACGTGGATGGCGTCGGGCGGCAGCGATGGTGTCGTGCGGGTCGAGCCGGTGCAGGGCTCGGCGGTGCGGATTCACTCGCGCGGCAGCGTCTATTGGCCGCTGCTGTCGCAGGAGGTGGTGACGGACGACATCGGCGGGCAACTCGTCGTGTTCGAGGCCGTGGCCGCGCAGCCGGTGAACGACCCGCTCTCCGGCCGGCAGTGCGCCATCGTGAAGGTCGAGTTCTTTGACTCCCACCGGCGGATGATCGGCGATGCCCAGCGGCATTTCTTGCGGGCCGGCACGCCTGTCAACCGTTATGTGCCGGGCATGATCGCGGCCGAGGCGCCCGCCGGCACCGTCGCCGTGCGGGTGTTCGTGCTGCTCAACGCCTTCGGCGGTAAGACCGGTTCGATCATCGTCGAGCGGGCGTCGCTCGTGGTGGCTTCGGAACGCTGACATCGACTCTTTGTGGGGCTTATCCATGATGCGACGCATGCTGTGCCGATACTGTTGTGCGGCCATGCTTTGGCTGGGCAGCTTGTTTGCCACCGCCGCCGAGGTGCCAGACGGCTTCCGGCCAATCTTCAACGGCACTGATCTGGCCGGCTGGTCGGGCGAACCGGGCCGCTGGACCGTCGAGAACGGTGCCATCACCGGCTTCACGACCGCTGACAATCCGCTCAAGCACAACACGTTTCTCGTCTGGGAGGGTCCGGGGCCGGAGCGATTTGCGCCCGATAACTTCGAACTGAGGCTCAGGTATCGGTTCCAGACCGGTGGCAACTCTGGAATCCAGATTCGCTCGCTGGTGCTCGACGCGGTGGATCCCTGGTGCGTGGGTGGCTTTCAATACGACCTCTCACCCGGTGGCGACATTGACGGACTCCTCTACGAGGAACGCAGCCTGAGAAGTCTTGGCATTCCGCCTGGCAATTCCGCCGTCATCGCGCTCGACGGCCGGCGGTGGCGGACCGGCGTGCTCGCCGATGAAACACGACTGCGAGCGATCCATCGCAGGAACGACTGGAACGAGGCCGGCATCCGCGCCGTTGGCAACCGCATCGAGTTCACGAAGAACGGCGAGAAGGTGCTCGAGGTCGTCGATCACGATGCGGCGCACCGCAGGCTCTCGGGCGTGATCGCCCTGCAGCTGCATGTGGGCGGTCCGATGAAGGTGCAGTTCACCGATGTCTGGCTCAAGGACTTGCCCGCGGCGCCGGACAAGAACGACCCGAAGAGTGGGCTTGTCTCCTCCGAATCGACGCCCGTCGCCGCCGATGCGCTCGATCTTGGGGCTGATTCGGTCCGCGGCCATGCCAGTCGGGCGCTCGCCAAGCATGACGGGAAGGTGTTGGGCTACACGCTGCCTTGGAAGCCGGGCACGTCACGAGTCTGGCCGAAGGAGAACGACCTGCAGGCGTTCGCTGATGGGGAGTCGGCGTCGGTCGCCCTCGAGTCGCCGTCCACGGACGACATCGCCGGTTGGAAGTCGCTCGTGGAGAAGCATGCGGCACGGTGGCTCCTGCCCCCGACGATGACGCTCGTGAGCCGTCAGGCCAACGGAACGATGGCACGGCTGCCGCTGGGACATGAAGGCGGTCACTGGCGGCTCGCGTCGCTCATCACCGGCACGCAGACGGCTGAAAAGCCCAATCCCGGCCAACTCCCCCGCGACGGCGACCTGCGGCGCGATCTCAAGGTGCCCGCGGGTTTCTCGGCGACGATCTTCGCCCGGCCGCCGCTGATTAACTATCCGGTCTTTGTGTCGGCGGCGCCGGACGGCACGCTCTACGTGGCGAGTGACGGCAATGGCTCGACCGCACGGGAAAAGCATCGTGGGAGGATCGTGCGGCTGCGGGATATCGACGGCGATGGCCGCGCCGACGAGTCGGTGGACTTCGTGCCCGATGTCGACAGCCCGCGGGGCGTCGTCTGGGATCATGACCGGATCTACGTGCTCCACCCGCCGACGATCAGCATGTTTCGTGACGCGGACGGAGATGGCGTGGCCGAGGAACACAAGGTCCTCGTGCAGAACATCGGCTTCGGACTCGATAACCGCTCGGCCGATCACACCTCCAATGGCCTGGAACTCGGCATCGACGGCTGGCTCTATGCTGCCTTGGGTGACTTCGGCTGTCTCAACGCCAAGGGCACCGACGGCCGAACGCTCACGCTCCGCGGAGGGGGCGTCGTCCGCGTGCGGCCCGACGGCAGCGGGCTGGAAGTCTTCGCTCGCGGCACCCGCAACATCCTCGAAGCGGCCGTGAGTCCGCTGCTCGATCTCGTTGCCCGCGACAACACCAACGACGGTGACGGCTGGGACGTGCGGTTTCATCACTTCACTGGACTCGACGACCACGGCTACCCGCGGCTCTACAAGCATTTCCGCGACGAGTGCGTCGCGCCGATGGCCGATTATGGCGGCGGGTCGGGCACCGGGGCCGCATGGATCGACGAACCGGGCATCCCGGCGGAGTGGAACGACATACCGTTCACCTGCGACTGGGGCCGTAACTGGGTCTACGGCCACCGGCTCACGCCCGAGGGGGCGACGTTCAAGGCCGACCAGCGGGAGTTCTTCGGTGCCACTCGCGTGAACGATCTCGATGTCGATGCCAATGGGGCGATCGCGGTGACGAGCTGGCGCGGGGCGGTGTTTCAGTGGAACGGTCCAGACGTCGGCTATGTGACGAGGCTCACGCCGGACGGCTACCAGCCGACCGCTGTGCCAGACTTCGACACGCTCGAGGTTTCCCAGTTGCTCGAGGTTCTTGGCGGCGCGAGCCACCGTCGGCGGTTGGAGGCTTCGCGGGCGATCCTCCGTCGCGGGCTCATCGGCGCTGCCCGTCCGGGGCTCGAGGCCTTGGCTGCGGATGGCTCGACGCGGCTGGCCTGCCGCGTGGCTGCGATTTTCACCTTGACGCAGGGACTCGGGCCCGAGGACGCCGCGGTGCTCGTGAAGCTGGCTGCCGACCCGTCGGTGGCCGCCTGGGCGATCCGGGCGTTGGCAGATCATGGGCCCACGGCCTCCCAAGCCACGACTGCCGCCACCACCCGCCCCGTCATCGTGGCGGCGCTGGCAAGCCAAGACGCCCGCACGCGGCGTGAGGCCGCCCGCGCGGTCGCCCGGCTCGATCTGAAAGCCGATGCGGCGGCAGTCGTGCCGCTGCTCGATGACCCCGATCCGATCGTGGCTCATACGGCGATGCAGTCGCTGCGGTCGCTCGGCGCCGCGGACGCCTGCTTCAGCGTCCTCGACGATCCGGCTGCCCCCATCGCCCGCCGAGCCGCCGCGGTCCACGTGCTCAGCGTGCTGCACGAAACGGCTGTGGTGGATGGGCTGGTCTCCCGACTGAGGGCTGTTCCAGGCGGAGACCGGGAGCCGCGGCGAGGGCTGCTCACAGCCCTCTGCCGGCAGCACTTCGTCGAGAGCGAAAACTGGAACGGTGGCTTCTGGGGCACCCGCCCGGATACCCGTGGCCCGGTGCATCAGCCGGAGGAGTGGGGCGAATCGAAAAAGATCGCCGCCGTGCTGGAGGAAGCCCTCGTCGCCGCCGACGCCGACGACACGGTGTTTCTGGCGGGCCAGTTCGCCCGGCATCGGCTCAGGTCGACACCGGCCAGCGACAAGTTGATCGCCATGGCCGAGGCTGATCCGGCCGTCATCGACACGTTCGTGCGTCAGTTCGGTGGTGACGCCCCGCCGCCTGCGAGTGCGGTGCCCCTGCTGATCAGGGCGGCAGGCGACGCCTCGCGGTCGGCCGCGATCCGTTGCGAGGCTGCGCTCGCGCTCGCACGAGGCGACACCGCGGAAGGCCTAGCGGCGGCGATCGATACGATCACCGCGATGTGGGACGTGCCGCCGCCCGACCGCATCATGATTGAGAAGGCCCGCCATGTGCTGCTCTGGTCGCCGAAGCTGGAGAAGCAGATCGGCCTTCTGATCGAACGGGCCGAGCGGATGGATGGCCGCGGGGCGATGCTCGCCGACGGCTGTCTCTGCCGGCTGACGGGGCGGGTTCCGGCTTCCCCGGCAACCCGCAAGCAGGCCGCTGACGTGCTGCGGGCCGGCCTATCCTCAGGCGAGAAGCGTGCCCGGCAGATCATGGACTCGATGCGGCTCACCGACGAGAAGGCCATGGCCGCCGACCTGCTCCGCTTCCTCGACGCCGCCCAAGCCAATCCAGGCGATGCCACTGCAGCCGATCTCGCCAAAACCGCCGAGGGCACTCTGCGGCATCTCAAGCTCGACGTCGCCTCGCTTCGTGCCGAGTCGCATGCCGTGCGTCTGACGCTCAAGGGGTTGGCCCGTGATCAGGCGATCGAGCAGGTGAACGGCTTGAAGGGGGACGTCTCGCTGGGCGAGCAGATCTTCACACGGCAGGGCTGCGTGAAGTGTCATGCCGTGAAGCCGGGCGAGCCGCTCAAGGGGCCGAGCCTGGCCAATGCCGCCGCAATCTACAAGCGCCCCGACCTCGCGTGGGCGATCCTCGACCCCAACAAGTCGATCGCGCAGGGCTTTGCCACGAACATCTTCACGCTCGACGACGGGCGGGCGGTCACCGGCTTCGTGGTGGTCGAGGCGGCGGACCACGTGGTGGTCCGCGATGCGACCGGGACAGAGCACGACATCCCCACGGCTTCGATCGAGGAACGCACGACGTCGCCCGTGTCGGTGATGCCAGCGGGCTTGGTCGATGATCTTACGGCGGCCGAGTTTGCGTCGCTGGTGGACTATGTCGTATCGCTCAAGCCGCTGCACTGACAACGCTGCACTCAAAACGCTGAACGGCGGCGATCACTCTTTTCCCGCGCCGACCGTCCCGCCTTCGAGCTTGAAGTCGTGCTTGTTCAACCCTGCGGTGACCGTCACCTCGAGGTTGGTCTGCTCGTTGTAGCGGTCCGGCACATATTCGACGTAGCGGTCGATCATGACTCCGGTCCAAGGGGCCGATGGGTCCAGCATCGTGCCGTCCTTGCGAGCAGCGTTGATCCGAATCCGCATTGTCCCCGGGGAGGCCGAGATGCGGTACCGTCCGGCGTCGATGCCCCCGCCCGCAGTCTGTCCCTTGCCATTGGCCGGCACAACCATGATCAAGCCCTTCTCGATAGGCACGCCATCGAGCGTCACGAGCCCCTCCATGATCGGCTTCGATTTTCCGCAACCGACAACGGCCAGGCAGCACGCAGCCACCAGAAGAATGGCGGACGAGAAACGGTAGGACCGCGGCATGCGTGCGTGCTCCATATTGTGTCGTGAGGCATCCAATCAATCGCCTCCGTTCATCGTGCCCTGCGCCTGCCATGGCCCCTGGTCGATCTGATCGGAGATGAATTGCACGGCGCCGTCGGCGAACGCGGCTTTCGCGCCTCCGAAGTGATGGCTGCGGGCGGCCATGATGGAGTTGGAGCCGGAGGCGCCGGTGGCCGAACAGGGGAGATATGGCGGGGCATCAGGGCATGAGGACCCGCTCGGAACTACGTCGGTCGCCGAATTCGGCGTGATCACAGCCGTGAAAATGCACGAGTCAATTCTGCCGCGGGGATCTTTGCTCAGGGCCGATTCGGACTGCCCATCCTTCGAAGGGTCCCACATGTTCACTTCTGCCATCAACAGCGTCTTCGAAAGGCCGTCGGTGATGTTCTTCAATCTGGTCGCCTCGGAGCCCTTAAAACCACGAGGCTCGAAGGACGTCTGCCAGGTGGTGAAGGTCGCCCCGCCGTAGACGCCGTTGAACGGTCCGATGAAGGTCTTGCCGGAGTTTGTTACTGTGGTGGTGTTCACGGCGTAGTTCGATCGCGGGGCATAGAATTTGCCCACGCCTGTATCCTCGGCGAAATAGGCGTTCGGCCTGTCACTCGGGCAGTAGTAGAGCGGCAGTCGACGCGTCAGCGGTGCCGCACCGGACCCGAGTTGATTGTTGATGTTGCTGGTAGAACCCCACGCGAACCAGTGGGCAGTGTATGTGTATTTACTGGCCACTTCACTATGTTCGAGGTACGGCCAGAGGAGCGTTTGCCAGGTCGTTCGAATCATGCGGTTGTTACTGCCTCTCAGCGGGAGCACGCCGTAGACGTCGTGGTAGGTGTGCATCGCAAGGCTCCACTGCTTGAGCGTGTTGCCGCACTGCGACCGCCGGGCCAACTCCCGGGCCGTCTGGACGGCGGGGAGGAGCAGTCCCACGAGCGTGCCGATGATGGCGACTACGACGAGCAACTCGACCAGCGTGAAGGCCCGCCGGGGCTGGCCGCACCCGGGAAGATGTGGGCCGAAAACGGTCCTGCCGATGATCATGCCACCCATGGGATTTCCCCTCAGACAAGACGTGCTGCAGAAAGACGAGGAATACGCCCGTCCGAAAGTTTCTTCCGCCGTGGCCAACAAACCTTACAGAACGGTCGGGAAGACCCCCTGAAACGCCGGTTTCCCTCTATCGCGTGCCGACGGTCCCGCCCTCGAGCGCGAAGTCGTGCTTGTTCAAGCCCGGCTTGATCGTCACCGTGAGTTCAGATTTCTCGTTGTATCGCTCGGGCACGTAATTCACATAGCGATCGATCAGCGCTCCGCTCCCGGGGCTCATGGGATCCGGCATCTTGCCGTCTTTGCGTTCGGCAATGATGCTCACCTGCTTCATGCCCGGAGATGCCTGCATGCGGTAGCTGCCAGCCGTGATGCCACATCCTGCGGTCTGCCCCTTCCCGTCGGGCGGCGTCAGCACGATCACGCCCTTTTCGATCGGCACGCCGTCGAGCGTTACGGTGCCCTCCATGACGGGCTTCGACGTTCCGCAGCCTCCCGTCAGGAGGGCCAGCGACGTCAGTACCGCGAACGCCCGCACGAGTCGCTCAGGCCGAGTTGTCTTGAAGCGTCGTGTCATGGGGGTAGCGTAGCTGGTGTCGAAGCCATAATTGATGGCTGTCTGTCCCCGCACATCGTAGCCGTCCGTCGGGGCCAGGTTCTGCTCCGACATGATCAGCGTCTTTGAAAGCCCGTCGGTGATGTTTTTGAACCTGGTGGCTTCCTTGCCCTTGTAGCCCCGCGGTTCGAACGACACCCATCCCGATCCTGCGCAGTCACTCTTGGCCCCATTGAAATACGTCACGAATGGTCCGCGGTATGTGACTCCGGATCGGACAAGGGCGGTGCCGTTCGTCATGTAATTCGATCGAGCGACCACGGTGCCCCAGGCGTCGATCGAGACGGCGTTCGGGCGGTCACTCGGGCAGTAGTAGAGCGAGATCCGTAGGCTCAACGGCAGTTTCTGCGACTCGGATCCGATGTTTGGCCAACTCCCAAAAGTCTGGTTGTACTTGAATCGGCTCGCAAGATCGTTCAGCTCGATGTATGGCCACAAGACCGGGAGCCACGACACATTGGTGCATTGCCAGTAGCTCGTTCCCAACGGAAGCACGCCTTGGGCGTCGTGATAGTTCTGCATCCCAAGGGCGTACTGCTTCATGTTATTGCTGCACTGGGACCGCCGGGCCGCCTCGCGGGCCACTTGGACGGCAGGCAAGAGTAGTCCCACGAGAGTGCCGATGATGGCGATCACCACGAGCAGTTCGACGATCGTAAAAGCTCGCCGAGCCTGACATCGAACGGGCTGAGCTCCTCGGGTGACAGAACGCCGAAAAACAGAACGCCGAATGCCAGAACCTCGAACAACAGAACCAGACAAGAGGGCCCGACTCATAATCCCCCCCACAGATGTTGATAAGACCAGCTTCGGAAAACGATCGCGGAGTCTGACAGCGACCCGATCCGTACCTTGAATTCCGAATAGCTGGAAGAACCTTACAAAAAGTGGAAATGAACCAGATTTCCGGTGCCGAGCGGTGCCTTGCACGCAATTTCGGATCGGGAGCCGCCTGCCCCGAGAATAGGTGTCTGGGGAGTCGTGCGGGGGCCGGGGAAGCGTGCGGAGCGGGGAGGCGCGCGGGGCGGGGAGGCGTACGACGCCGAGCCTGTCGAATCACGCCGGTGTGATCGGTGCCTGCCGGCAGGCTCGCCATGCCGCAACGTGCGCCGCCGCTGCCGCACCCACCTGTCCTGCCGTCTGGCCGGGCTTGTAGACCGCCGAACCGAGCCCAAAGCCACTGGCACCCGCAGCAACGAAGTCGCCCATGTTGTCCGGAGTGATTCCACCCACCGGCACCAGCGGTACGTCGGCGGGAAACACCGCCCGCCAGGCCTTCACCACCGCCGGGCCGAGCTGCTCGGCGGGAAACAGTTTGAGCCCGTCGGCCCCGGCCTCAAGCGCCGCAAAGCCCTCCGTCGGCGTGGCCACGCCGGGGAAGCTCAGCAGTCCGGCCGTCTTGGTCGCACGGATGACTTCGGGGTTGGCGTTGGGCGACACGATGAGCGTACCCCCGACCGCGGCGATCTCGGTCACGTGGGCAGCCCGCAGCACGGTGCCGGCTCCGACGGCTGCCCGGTCGCCTAGTTCAGCGGCCAGCCTCCGGATGCTTTCGAGCGGCTCGGGCGAATTGAAGGGGATTTCGATGAGCCGAAAGCCGGCCTCGAATAACGCCCAACCGACGGAAATGACCTCGTCTGGCCTGATGCCGCGAAGAATGGCGATCAGTGGCAGGACCGCGAAGTGCGGGTCGGGGCGGCGGGCTTCAGGCATGGCGATCACGGGTTGAGGAAGGGGCCCAATCTCGTAGCATACGTTGTATTCAAAAGCGGCGGGTACGATCCGGAACCTGAATCCGGCCCGATCTTTTCAGCGACACTCAAAGCTTGAGTGACACTCGAGGCACAACCATGACCCCCCCCATGCAACGATCTCGGCCTGCGATCTCCCGCCGCAGCTTCGCCGGTCTGACCGCAGCCACCGCAGCCACCGCGGCGACTGCCGGGGCATCCGGATTCTTCGCCACGCATGGCTTTGGTGCGCCGCCCGCCGAGGGCCCCGCCGACAGGCTCAACATTGCCGTCGTCGGCCTCGGCGGACAAGGGGCCGCGAATCTCGGTGGCGTGAAGAGCCAGAACATCGTGGCACTCTGCGACGTCGACGACGTGCGGGCCGGGAAGGCCTTCGAGCAGTATCCCGGGGCCACGAAGTTCACTGACTTTCGCCAGATGTTCGACCGGATGGAGAAAGAGATCGACGCCGTCGTTATCAGCACGCCCGATCACACGCATTTTCATCCGGCCTGGTGGGCTATGGAACGGGGCAAGCACGTCTATCTGGAGAAGCCGCTCGCCCACGAGGTGGATGAGGTGCGGCGGCTGACGGAGGCCGCCCACAAGAAAGGGCTCGCCACGCAGCTTGGGTCGCAGCGGCATGCGATCAAGGGGCTCCGTGACGGAGTCGAGATCGTGAAGTCGGGCCTCCTCGGCACGATCACGGAGGTGCACTCGTGGGTGGCCAGTTCCCGTGGCATGCCCGCCTTGCCTGGGGAGCCGCAGCCAGTGCCCACCGGGCTCAATTGGGATCTCTGGCTCGGGCCCGTGGCCGAGCGGCCGTACACAAAGGGCTTCGCTCCCTACGACTGGCGGTTTTGGTGGGATTTTGGCACCGGCGAGACCGGTAACTGGGGCTGTCATGTGCTCGACATTCCGTTCTGGGCACTCGACCTTGCGCATCCGGTGCATGTCGTGGGCAGCGGGCCAGAGCCCGACTCCAAGCGGACGCCGAAGTCACTCGCCAGCCGGCTCGACTTCCCGGCGCGACTGTCGGCGAGTGGATCAGCGCTGCCGGCGGTGAGCCTGCACTGGTATCAGGGACTGCCGCCGGTGCTCGCTGAGCGAGGCATCGACAGCAAACTCGCCGACAAGAAGAACACGCTCTTCATTGGCACCGACGGCATGCTTATCTGTGGGTTTGATGCCTGGTCGCTCCTGCCAGCCGAGAAGTTTGCCGACTTCGCTGGCCCCAAGCAGACGATCCCGAAGTCGCCTGGCTTCCACCGCGAGTGGCTCGACGCCTGCCGGGGCGGCCTGCCCGCCACATGCAACTTCGACTTCACGGGCCCGCTGACCGAGAGCGTGCTGCTGGCCAACATCGCCTACCGGGTGCAGGGTGAGTTCGACTGGGATGCGGCCGCCATGAAGAGCAGCCGGGACGACGTCAACGGGTTGCTTCGCCGCGAGTATCGTCGCGGCTGGGAAGTCTGAGCGGTTTTTGAGTCTTCTTGGAACCCGTGGCGGTTCGGGGCCGCCCACGCCCCGTCGCCGGACGTTCGCTCCGGCATCCTGCCTCCGCTCACTCGATGCTGACCGCGCTTCGCCATCCTGGCTGCGCTTGTCAGCAACGCCGACTCTCGGGGCATGGGCAGCCCCTCACGGATGACTCCGACTCTGTACACGCCCAATAAAAGCCCGGAGCGTCAGCGATGGGATCATGGATGCCGCACGGGCAGTCCCCCACAGACTCCCTGGCTTGCCGCACGAAATTCATCGTGGTGAAGGTCAGCGAATTTTCTGATCGGGCAATTGAGACTTGATGCCCTCGTCGAGCGGCATCGTGTCTTTGTCGGGCGAGAGTCCCGATGACGCCATCAATTCCATGAGCCGGTGCTCAAGTTCCGTCCGGGTGGCGGAGTGCTTCGGATCGGCAGCGAGGTTTTTCAGCTCATCGGGGTCGGCTTCGAGGTCGTACATCTCCGGCAGATGACGATCGGCCGTGCCGTCGCCATGGGGATAGCGAACGAACTTGAAGCGGTCGGTGCGGATGCCGCGGATGTTGGGCGTGTAGGGAAACTGCTTCTCGTAGTTGTATTCGTAAAACCAGGCCGGCCGCCAGGCAGGGTCGCCTTCGTTGCACAGCGTCTTCCAGGACCGGCCATGGACGTTTTCGATCGCAGGAGCCCCGCAGATCTCCAGCACGCTCGGGGCAACGTCTTCCGTGAGCACCTGCTGCTCCACGACCTTCCCGGCGGGCAGCCCCGGACCACGGGCGATGAGCGGAATACGGATGCTCGGCTCGTGCATCGTCCGCTTGTCGACCATCCCGTGCTCCCCTTCGAGCAGGCCGTTGTCGCCCATGAAGATGATGAGCGTGTTCTCCAACTGGCCACGGGACGCGAGCATCGCCACCAGTCGGCCCACGCTGTCGTCGACACTCAGGACGGTGCCCCAATAGGCATGCACCATGTTCTCGAAATCCGCGACCGCCTCGGGCCGCGTGTCGGGAAACCGCTTCCGCCACTCGAACAGCGGACCGTAGATGCCGTGCCATGTCGTGAGCCGCTGCCGGATCCAGTCGGGCTGCCCGTCGAGGTGGAAGGCACTCTGCGGATAGGGCACGCGGACATTATCGAAGGCGTGCTGGTATTTCTCCTCGGGGAAGTAGAAGGAATGCGGTGCCTTGTGGCCGAGGCAGAGGGCCCAGGGCTTGTCGGCCGGCTGCTTCGCAAGCCAGTCGGTGGCGTAGTCGGTAACGACGGTCGTGTAATAGCCCTTGGGCGTCTCGCGGTGGCCGCCGTTGATGTTCCACTCGGTGTCGAAGTATTTGCCCTGGCCTTTGTGGCTGACAAACCAGTCGAAGCCGGGCCGGGGGGCGTCGTTGTCTTCCCCCATGTGCCACTTGCCGACGTATGCCGTCGCGTAGCCCTGCTCGCGGAGCCGCCCGGGCCAATGGGGCAGGCCGGCCGGCAGTTCGGTGAAGTTGTTGCGAACCCCGTGGGCGTGGGCATAGAGGCCGGTGAGAATGCTCGCGCGGCTCGGCGAGCAGAGCGACGTCGTGCAGAACGCATTGGCACAGCGCACGCCCTCGGCTGCAAGGCGGTCGATGTGGGGTGTCTTCACGTGCTTCGAGCCGTAGCAGCCGAGGGCGTCGGGCCGCAGGTCGTCGCAGAGAATGAAGAGGACGTTCGGCTGCGCGGCCAGGGCTGCGGATAACCGCTGCGGGAAGCCGAACAGGCAGAGACTCGGCAGCAACACTGCCAGCGTCAGAACAGACCATCGGGCTCCCATGTCTTCGGTCCCTTCTGGGTGAGAAGCTCAGCCGCGATGCATTTCCGGTCTGGCAAACACGAGCCGGCCGGCGGTGGTCTGCAGGGTGCTCGTCACGCTCACCGACACCGTGCGGCCGATCTGGTCGCGGCCCTGTTCCACCACCACCATGGTGCCGTCTTCGAGATAGCCCACTCCCTGCCCGGGCTCCTCACCCGGCTTCACCAGGCGAACTTCGAGCAGGTCGCCGGGCACGAAGACCGGCCGCAGCGCCAGCGCCAGATCGTGGATGTTGATCGACTGCACGCTCCTGACGCCGGCAATCTTCATGACGTTTGGATCGGCCGTCACGATCCGGCCGCCGAGATGGCTGGCCATGCCCACCACCCGAGCCTCGCTGGTTGCTTCGCTGTCGTCGTCGTCACGCGGTGGTATCACCTCCAGCTCGATCGACTTCCCGGCGCGGAGCCGAGCCAGCACGTCGAGGCCCCTGCGGCCGCGGATCCGGCGAAACTTGTCGGAAGACTCGGCGGACTCCTGCAGTTCGTCGACGACAAACGAAGGCACGACGAATCGGCTCTGGAAAAGGCCGGAGTCGGCGAGATCGGCGATCCGGCCGTCGATGATCGTGCTGGCATCGAGCACGTTGGGCCGCAGCCCCTTCACGTCGCGGGCGAACTCGACGTAGGGAATAATGAACCGGAAGTCGTCCCGCGTCTGCAGCAGCAGGCTTGTGCAGGTGTAGCAGAGAATCATGCCCAGCACGGAAGGCACCCATCCCAGGAGCGGCGTGGCCGGCACCGACGCGAGCAGGGGAGTGAGAGCCAGAATGGCCACGTAGGTCAGGAATACGCCGATCAGCAGGCCGAAATAGATCGAGGTGATGACCGTCAATTCCTTGTGCCGCAGCGATGCGTCGATGCCGATGACCGTCAGCGGCAGCGCGACCATCCCCAAAAGCACGGCCCAAGGCAGCCACTGGGGAGACTCCCGCATCGGCGCGGAGTTGAACATGAGGACGGCGATCCCCACTGAGACCATCACGAAGATCGCCCGTAGAACGACGAGAGCCATGGAGGGTGAGTGACAGGTGGGGGGCAGGGGGGATGAAACGTGGCGGGCCAAGCCAACATCATAGCCTACCACGAGCACCCCCCCGGCGGGGATGCGGCGGTCAGTCATGTGGTCATGCCGAGCCGATCCGCCGGTCGTGATCCCGGTCCAGAAACCGGTCCGTCATCCCGGCGATGTAGTCGGCCACGCTGCGGCGGACACCAAACTGCTCGGCGCGGCTGCGAAAGCTGGACGGCATCTCCCCGGGATGGAGGCAGTACCACTCGAACAGTCGTGTCAGTTTTCCCTGCGCCGGCACACGCACCGCCAGAACACGGTCGCTGCGGTAGACCCGCTGGAAGAGAAACTGCTCGAGGACACGCTTGCCTGCTGCCACGGCCGGCGTGTGAGCCACGATCCGCGTTCCGGGGCCGGAGGCCCGGAAGGCATCCCGGACCTGCTCCGGCGATTCGATGCCCAACGCCGCAATGGCCGCCCGGCTCCGAGTCACGAGTTCTGCCACCTCGAATTCGACCACCTCGTGGAGCGTTGCCCGCCGGAGTTCGGGGCCCGCCAGCACGCCGTAGCGGTCGCGAGCCCGTGCGGCGGCGTCGGCAACCAGCGGAATCTCGAGCAGTTCGTCCATGGTCACGAGGCCCAGTTCGACGGCGTCGTCGGCGTCGTGGGTGTCGTAGGCGATCGAGTCGGCGGCGTCGACGACCTGGGTTTCGAGGAGCGGTGCCGGGGCTGTGCCATCTTTTTTTCGCGTGGCCTGCGCGTCGAGCACCTCCCGCGAGAGATTCAGACCAGGGAAATTCGGATAGCGAATCTCCAGAAGCTCCACGATGCGGAGGGCCTGGCTGTTGTGATTAAAGCCCCCCTCAGCGGCGAGCAGTTCGGCGAGCGTGTCTTCACCGGCATGCCCGAGAGGCGGGTGGCCGATGTCGTGGGCCAGGCTCAGCGTCTCGACCAGGTCTTCGTTGAGTGCCAGCGCCCGAGCGAGCGTGCGGGCGATGCTCGTCACCTCCAGGGTGTGGGTAAGGCGGCTGCGGTGGTAGTCGCCGTGATAGCCCGTAAAAACCTGTGTCTTGTGGGCGAGACGCCGAAACGCCGCCGAGTGGACGATACGGTCGCGGTCTCGCTGGTAGGGGCTGCGAAACGCGTGCGGCGGTTCGTCGTGAACCCTGCCGGCAGAATCGGCCGCATGCATGGCCCACGGGGCGAGCAGGAGCGTTTCCCGGCGCTGCCAGTCGGGGGCTGCCGGAGTGTCTTCCGTTCGGTCGGTGCGGCTCATCCCGAGACTCCGTCGGATTGTGGCAGCGGTGCGGCGCCGGCCTGCACGAGTTGCTCCCATAGGCTGTCGAGCGACTGGGGCAGCACCCGTGTACCGGCCACGGTCGGCATGAAGTTCACGTCGCCGGGCCAACGGGGCACAATGTGCCAGTGGAGGTGGCCCGGCAGTCCGGCGCCGGCAGCCGCCCCAAGATTCAGCCCGATATTGAAGCCGTGCGCCTGCATCGACCGCTCCATGACGCCGCACCACCGCACGAGACATGTCTGCAGGTCGAGCAGCTGCTCCTGGGAGAGGTCGGCCAGCCTGCTCTGGTGGTCGAGCGGGGCGACAAGCAGGTGGCCGTTTGAGTAGGGGAAGCGGTTGGTCACAACGACGCTCTGAGGCGTACGGGCGACCACGCCGAGCGACCGGTCATGCACCGGGTCTACCGCGGCCGCTCGGCAGAGGAAGCAGTCGTGCACGGCGGCATCACGCCAGCGGACCGGCTCAACCTGGTCTGCGTCACCGCCCTTGTCGTGCCCCTGCACGTAGCCAAGCCGCCAGGGTGCCCAGAGTGTTTCATTGCTCATGGGGACGCATGGTAACCGACCGCTTGCAAGCACGCACCGCCGGGCTCGCCAACTCCTCCCTCGTGGCGGCAAGTTTTCAACGTGTCCGGGAGTTGACGAGGCGTCTTCCAATGTCGACTGTCCTTCGCCGCCTGGCCGGCAGAAGTCTCCTTGTGGCGGCAAGTTTTTAACTTGTCCGGGAGTTGAGGCAGCCCCTTCTAACCGTCTCCTTCCGCCACCGCCGGGCCGGCAGAAGTCTCCTTCGCGGGGACTTTCGCCGTGGGGCTAAATGCCGCTGCGGCCGTCGTGTGGGCGAAATTCCAACGCTCGTCGAGCTTCAGCCGATCCCGGCTCGCCATCTCCTCCCTCGTGGCGGCAAGTTTTCAACTTGTCCGGGAGTTGACGAGGCGTCTTCCAATGTCGACTGTCCTTCGTCGCCGGGCCGGCAGAAGTCTCCTTCGCGGGGACTTTCGCCGTGGGGCTGAATGCCGCTGCTGCCGTCTGGCGGGCGAAATTCCAACGCTCGTCGAGCTTCAGCCGATCCCGGCTCGCCAGCTCCTC
>JBIIFB010000046.1:0-21823 GCA_044237545.1 Pirellulales bacterium | reverse complement strand
GCGTATCTTGCGGCGAGCTGCGGCCATGGCTCACACTATGGCAACTTCGAGTTCAGGGCGCAACTCTGCCCAACTCCCCTGGATTCGCTGGTTTCTCTGGCGCAAATTTCGTGCCAAACACTCCTGGATACGTCCCCTTTTCGTCCCCCAACTCCCGGACAAGTTGAAAACTTGCCGCCACGGGGGACAGCACATGCCGTGCCGAACAGGACTGGCTGCGTCCCCTTTTTTGGTATGCTGTCCGGCCAAATCCCCTTAGGAGCCCTGCCATGCGTCTGACCGTCCTCGTAGCCGTTGCCTTGCTCGTTCTTCCCATCCACTCCCGCTTTCTGGAGACCGCCGTGGCCGCTGACACCACCGAAACACCCCATCCGCAACTCCCCGCCGGCGCCGGCAAGCTCGATGCCGACGCCCCGAAGGCTTTCGCCGCCACGCCGTCCGGCCTCCAGTATCGCGTCCTCCGCAAGGGCAGCGGCGCCAACCCCAAGCCCACCGACAAGGTGAAAGTCAACTACCACGGCTGGCTGGACGGCGGCAAGGTATTTGACAGCTCCTACCAGCGTGGCGAGGCGATCGAGTTTGGACTGAATCAAGTGATCCCGGGCTGGACAGAGGGAATGCAACTCGTCGGCGAGGGGGGCATGATCGAGCTCTTGATTCCGAGCAATCTCGGCTACGGCCCGCGGGGCACCCCGGGTGGCCCGATCCCCCCAAACGCCACGCTCCACTTTCTCGTTGAACTGCTCGACGTGAAATAGACGCGACTGGAGAAAGACGCAGCGGCGTCGGGTAGCGATCAAGGGAACGCAAGCGCTTACGCTCCGGGCTTGTATGCGCATTCCCATACAAGCCCTCGGCGTAAGCCGGGGGATCGGAAGCAACAGAATCCCATCGCTTACGCTCCGGGCTTGTATGCGCATTCCCATACAAGCCCTCAGCGTGAGCCGGGGGATCGCGTTTTTCAACGTGCGGAATCCGTTCCGGGTCACCGGACAAGTTGAAAACTTGCCGCCACGAGGGGAGTGGCACCTCCTGCCTGACCGTATCCGCGCGTTGTTCAACGTGCGGAATCCCCCACAATGTGTCCCGACCGCCCGCGCTGCCGCCAACGGCTGGGGGGCATGCCGTGGCGTTTCGTAAACGCCACGGTCATATATTCGGTATGCCGGAAGCCGGCCCGCATCGCGATCGCGGCCAGGGAGAGGTCGGTCTCCCGCAACAACTGCTCGACGCGGCGGAACTGCACCCGCGTGATCTCCTCATGCGGCGTGTGGCCGACCCGTTTTGTAAACCTGCTCTCCAACACCCGGCGGGTGGTCTTGAGTGCCCGTGCCACGTCGACCACCTTGATCGCATCGCAGGCGTGGTCGCGGATGTGCCGCACGGCCGCCACCACCAGCGCATCGTCGATCGCCAGCACGTCGGTGCTCTGACGGGTGGCGATCCCCACGGGCGGCAGCAGCCATTCACTCCGGTCGAGTGGCGTTCCCCGCATCAGCCGTTCGAGCAGTTCGGCGGCAAGCCGACCGGCCCCGGCAGCATCCGGAACCACGCTCGACAGCGGCGGACTTGCCAGACCACAGAGCACTTCGTCGTCATCCACGCCCAACACCGCCACTTGATCGGGGACCGCAATCCCGGCCCGCCGGCAGGCATCGATCACCTGCCGGCCCCGGATGTCGTAGCAGGCGAGCACCGCGACGGGCTTGGGAACCGCGGCCAGCCAGGCCTCGACCGCCTCGTCGTCGTCCGACGATACCGCCCGGCGGCGAGCTCTCTCGAAGACCGACACCGCGTGCCCCTTCGCCGCCAGCGCCTCCACAAAGGCCCGGCAGCGGTTGTCGCTCCAGCGAAAGCGGTCATCCCCCAGAAAGGCGAAGTGACTGAAGTCACGTTCGAGAAAATGGTCGGCGGCCAGCCGCGCGATCGCGGCATCGTCGGTCTCCACGTAGGGCAGGTCGGGCAGCAGCCGGGCCGCACTCACGTCGATCACCGGGATGGCGAGCGTGCGCTTCAGCTTCGCGACCGCCCTCGCCGTGGCCTCGGTCTCGATCCGGGCGATCACGCCGTCGCCGTGCCACTTTGCGAGCGCCTCCAGCGGCGGTGTTCCCCGGCCGTGCTCCGGCAGGAAGACCGTCCACGGCTCATGCTCCCGCACATGCCGGTGGATTCCCTCGAGCAGGCCCCGCGCATAGGCGTTCGACGCCTCGATGACGACGGCCACGCGACGGTTGGTGCGGGGAGGGGTGGGCATGCCTCGTTTGTATCACGGCAGCGACCGACTCAGGGCAGCTGCGCTCTCGGGGCAGCTACTCGCTCAGGGCGTTTCGACCGTCACGGCCATCACGATCGGTGCCGTGCCGTCGCTTCCTTTGACAAACTCGATCGCGGCCAACGGCTCGGGTCTTTTCGGCTGGATGCTCAGGTAGCGGAGCTGCCGACCACCGAGGTCAAAGGCAAACTCGCTCTGCGGCACGTCGATCCGCCGGATGTAGTCGGCGATCTGCTCGCCGTTGACCAGTGGATGATCCTCCTTCTGGCCGTCCGCGTAGACCAGCCGCACGATCATCGACGTTGAGCCCCCGCCGCCACCGGCAAACCCCCAGCCGGCGACGCCGCCGAGCACGTGGAGCGTCTTGACGGAGGAGCCTAGCGAGAGCGACACGCTCTTGGGCATCTGCTGCGGCAGGGAGCCCTTCGGGCCGCCGTGCAGCAGGACGACATTGGGCACGCGGTCGCCCTGCGGATCGACGAGCGAGAACGGAACGCCCTGGACCGTCTTGGGCCCCCAGTCCGGAAACACGAGCCGCTCATGGGAAATGTTTGGATCGGTGAACATCCCCTTCGTGCTCACGGCCGTCGCCACCTTCTCGAGCGAGAGCGGCACGAACTTTCCCCGCGCCGTGAGAAACGCCAGCAGGTCGGCGAAGCCCTCGGGCTTGATCTGCTTCTCGAAGCCGACGGGCATGAGCGAATTCGGCGACGGCGTGAACGCATCGATTTCCGACCGCTGGATCGCCACCCGTTTGCCTTCGGCATCGACGATCTCGACCGCGGTCTTGCTCTCGGCCGCGAGCAAGCCCGTGACCACGCGGCCATCCTCGGTCGAGACGGTGTAGGCCCGGTAGTTACCCTCGACGGAACGGTTGGGATCGAGGATGTGGATCAGCAGTTCCTGCGCCGGGTGCACCGCCATGCCGGTGAGTTCGGGGCCGACCCTGCCCCCCTCCCCTGAATGCATGTGGCACTTGCCGCACTGCTCCTTGAAGACAAGTTTGCCACGGGCGGCGTCACCCCCTGCCCTGACAACGGGAAGGATCTCGTCGATCACCTTCTGGCGGTCGGCATTCGGCAGTCCGCCGCCGGCGGCCAATATTTTCTTTGCGCGATCACGAACGCCGCGGTCTGGGTGTTCCGTGAGCTTGGCACGCTCGACGATCGGAATGTCCCCCAGGTTGACCTGCCGCTTTTCGAGCCGCTCCACGAGCGTTGCCGCCCAGTCGCGGTTGGCGAGAATCATGCGGACCGCCGCCTCACGCACCGGCGGCGTGAACGATGCGAGCCGATCGAGTAGAGCCGCCGGGGCATCGGCCGATGACGACCGCCCGAGGGCGGCAATCAGCCCGGCGGAGATCTCGGGACTCGCCTTGCCGCCGACCCGCTGCATGACGAGATCGACGACCTTCGCGTCGGCGGGCCGCAACTGCACGAGCCGCTCCGCGGCAGAGATGCGGTCGGCGTCAGATGCCTTCGCATCGTCGGTGGTGGCCTGGAGCGCGTCGCTGATTCGGCCGATCTGCGAGTCGAGCACTCTGCTGCCACTGTGCTGTGCGAGCGTGACCACCTGGCCCTGAACGCCCGCGGGGAGCGTGTCGACGAGTGTCACGAGCGCTGCGTCGGCCTCTGGGCCGAGTGCTGCAGGCGTGCCCTTGGGCCACCCCCGGGCCAGACCCGTGATCGCGGCGACCGCGACCGGCTGCGGCGATTCAGGGAGCCGGACGAGCACCGCGGCCACGCTGGCGCCGTCGGCTCCGCGGGCGACGTGCTCGGCCACCCGCTCCACGAGGGCGAGTGAGGCTGCCGACGCCTTCGCTTCGGCGGGCTCAAACGAGAGCAGTGCCGGCAGCACGCCGGCCGACTGAACCGCCGCGGCGCTCGTGGCCGCGTCAGCCAGCACGGGATCGGCCAGCGTCCGCGGATCGGCGAGCATGGTCGTGACAATCGCCGCCGCCTCCGGCGACGACGGCCACTCGCCGAGCGACTCGAGCACCGCCAGCCGCACGAGCGGCTCGGGATCGTCGATCACCGTCGCTCCGGAGAGTTTCACAAGCGTGGCGGCATCCCGTGGCAGGGCCTTGATCGCGTTCATGCGGACGCCCGCCGACGGATGCGCAACCGCCGACTGGACGCGGGCGACGGCCAGCGAGTCGGCCGTCGGGCCTTCGAGTGCGCCGAGTTGCCGCAACGTCCAGATCGCGTGGATCGCGCCGGGGCTCAGGCCGATGGCGTCGACCGAAGCATTTTCAACAAGCTCGATCAGCGCGGGCACAACGTCGCGGCCGCCGTCGGGCCGGCCAGCCGCACGCTCGACGAGCTTGCGCTGCGCCCGCTCCCGCCAAAACATGTTGTCGTCGCGAAGGGCGTCGACCAATTGCTCCGGCGTCGCCTGCGCAAGCGATGATCGCGTCGTGCTTGGTGCCTGGCCATGCACGATCCGCCAGATCCGCCCATGCGTCTTGTCGCGGAGCGGCGTGACATATGCCCCCCGCCTGCCGGTCTCGAATCCGGCCGGCGTGGGATTGTGCTGCACTATGTAGTTATACCAGTCGATCACCCAGACCTGTCCGTCCGGGCCGACGTCGGCTTGGATCGGCGCGGTCCACTCGTCGTCGCTGGCGACTAAGTCCCAGGACATGCGGCTGCTGAACGCGGCGCCTTTTTGCATGAGCTGGAACGTGGCCACGATGTGGCCCGTCGGCTCGCAGACGAACGACGTGCGGTTCCAGTATTCCCGCGGATAGGCCCGGGCCGTGTAGAGCCGGTGGCCAGCCGCGGCGGTGAATTTGCCGTGATGATCCACCTGCCGGATCGGCACAAACCCGCCGCCGCCGCGCGGAGCCAGTTCCATCTCGGGACTGCCGGCGATGCCGGCGAGGGTCGTCGCACTCCAGCCGCGGACGCGTTCGTAGACGCGGTTGGCCAGCGGCATGTGTTCGCTGGGATTGCCGTTGGCCGTCGAGCCAAACAGCAGGCCCTCTTCGCTGAATCCAAGCCCCCAGGAGTTGTTGTTGGTGCTGCGTAGGTATTCGAGTTTCGAACCGTCGGGGCGGCACCGCCAGAAGCCGGCACCGAATCGAAGCTTTTCGCCCGCCACCTCGCCGTTGAATCCCGAATAGCCCACGATGCCGTAGACCCAGCCGTCGAGCCCCCAGGTGAGGTTGCTCGGGCCGGCATGCGTGTCGCCGGTGCCCCAGCCGCTGAAGAGCACCTTCCGTAGGTCGGCCCGGCCGTCGCCATCGGTGTCTTTCAGAAACAGCACGTGCGGCGCCTGGGCGACGAAGAGCCCACCATCGTGGGCGAGCATGCTCGTGGGGACTGACAGGTTCTCGGCAAACACCTGCCGCGTGTCGGCCCGGCCGTCGCCGTCGGTGTCGGTGATCATGACGATCCGGTCGTGGCCCTCGACCTCCGCCGTCGGGTCTTCCTGTGGTGGCTCGACGAGATCGTTTGGATAGTCGACGCTCTCGGCGACGAAGAGCCTTCCGTCGGCGTCGAAGGCCTGCGCCAACGGCTTGCCGACAAGCAACGGCTCCGAGGCAAACGGTTCGACGCGGAAACCCGCGGGCGTGATCGCATGCTGCCGCGACTGCTCGGGGTCGAGCGGCTTCTGCATCTGCGCAAGCGGCTCGTTTTTCTTGGTAGGGTCATGGCCGGGGGGAGAATAGAAGGCCACCTTCGCCTCATGGTATTCGAAGGGCCTAAGGCCGGCCGGCGGCGTCATCACGGGGTGATCGACATAGGCTCCGGCCGTCGCGGGATCTCGGCCGGCCGCGAAACGGATGCCGCGTTCGACGAGATTGTGAAAACCAGGGTGGCTCCAGGTCCGCTGGTCGTGGCCCCAGGCGGTGTAGAAGACGCGGCCCTTTCCTTCTTGGCGGACCCAGGTCCAGGGATCGCGGCTGTCGCCCTCGACACGCTCCTCGAGCACAGTCCGACCACGGTCGTTGTGCTTGGTGTGGACGTAGGTCTCATCGAAGCTCTTGAAACCGCTAAAGCCCCGCATGACCGGATGATCCGGCGCGACGTTCACCGTGCGAAACTCGGCCATGCCGTGCTTCTGAAACTGCGCCCCCACGAGGTCGACCCAGGCGGGGGAATTGCGAAAACAAAAGCTCGCGCAGTGCAGCGGCACGAGGCCCTTTCCGCCCCGGACAAACTCGAGGACCGCGGCCTCCGCGGCGGGCGGCAGGGTGTCGATGTTGGCGTAGACCGCCAACACGTCGTAGGCGGTGAGCACGCCGGGCGCGAGATCGGAGACCTTGTCGGTGTAGACCAGTTCGATCCCCCGCGGCGCAAGCACGGGCAGAAGTTGTGCGAACCGCTGGGGAGGCTGATGGTGACCGCTGTCTCCTAAAAACAGCACCCTGATGGGCGACTCGGGCACCATGGGCTCTATCCCCAGCGGCTTGGCCGCCGCGTCGGCACCGACCGCACTCGCAAGTGCCATAGACAGTGACACGACGACACACATCCGGACGAGGAGGCGTTGCATGGCAGGGCTCCGGTTTCGGCAGGCTCACGCCTGCGCTATGAGGAAAATGTCCACTCCGGCAGTTTCTGGATCACACCGCCGTGCAGGGCCGACTCGTGGGCGAGGAGGCCCGTGCAGGTCCAGTTGGCGCTCTGCCGCGCGTTTGGATACGGGTCGCGGCCTTCGACGACCGCCGTCACGAACTCATGGACAAGGTGCGGGTGGCTGCCGCCGTGGCCGCCCCCTTGGGTGAATGACAGGTGCTGGTGGTCATCGGCATCGTAGACACCTCCGGTCGTGAAGCACTGAATCGGCTCCGGAAGCAGATGGGCGAAATCGGGCACGGGCACCCGTGCTGGAATCTCCGGCTCCGGCCTCTTGGCGGTATGGAGCACGGGCTCTTCCCCTTCGCAGAGCTGCCACTCGAAGCTCGCCTTCGATCCATACACATCAAAGCTCTCGCGGTATTGCCGGGCCGTGTCGAAGAGCGAACGGATGACCCGCGCGACGACGTCGCTGCCGCGGAGCTTCACGTGGGCACTCTCGATGGCAAACGGTGAGCCATACGCAGCGACGAGTTCCTCCCGAATCCTTCCGGATCCGAAGCAGCTCACCTCCTCGGCATCCTTCCGCTCGAGCGCCAGGCACGGCCCCACGCAGTGCGTCGCGTAGTGCATCGGAGGCAGGCCCGGCCAGTAGTTTGGCCAGCCGTCCATGTCCTGCTGGTGGCTGGCCTGCACAAACTGGATTTTCCCCAGCTCGCCCCGGTCGGCCATGCCCTTGATGAACAAGAACTCCCTCGCGTAGACGACCGTCTCGGCCATCATGTATTTGAGGCCGGTCTTCGCGGTGAGTTCGACGATCTTTCGGCAGTCCTCCACGCTCGTGGCCATCGGCACGGTGCACATCACATGCTTGCCGGCCTCCAGAGCCTGGAGCGTCATCGCCGCGTGGTCGGGGATCGGGGAATTGATATGGACCGCATCGATGTCGCTGTCTTTGAGCAGGTCGGCGTAGTGCCGATACCGCCGCTCAACCCCATGGGCCTTCCCGATCTGGTCGAGCTTCTCCTGCGACCGCTGGCAGATTGCGACGAGTTCGGCCTGCGGGTGCCGCTTGTGGATCGGGATGAACTCGGCACCGAAACCGAGGCCGACGATGGCGGTGCGGAGGGGGCGGGCGGCTCGAGTCACGTGCGACGGACCTCCTGGCTTTGGCTGGCTGGGGCATAAGCAGGCTGGCGGCTCTGGCCAGATGTCCGTAGTTATTTCACAGTCAAAACCCCCAGTCCATGATGATTTGCACGGGTGGCATGAGATTTCTCACCGTGGCATGCACGACGCCCCGCTGCCCCGATCGGCTACCGCACCAGATCCAACGGGTCGAGCGTGTAGGGGGTCAGACCTCCCGACCCATTGGGCTCCTGCTGCCAGTCCGCCACCCGTGCCGACACGGCCTTGCTGTCGGAGGAGAGCAACTGGCAGTAGACCCAGGCATCGATCCCGTTTCGCACGACGCGGGTTCGGCCGTCGCAGAAGGCCACATTGACGGCGCCGGGATGGCGGGAAGACGGATACCGCTCCCCCCAGTCCTCGGTAGTGTCTGGTTCAGGCGGCGGATTCGGCAGCGGAATGGTATCCGCCGTGGGGTTGATCACCTGGAGATCGTCCCTCGACCCCAGGCCGATGGCCAGCGGATGGAGGACCGAGTGGTTCTGGACGAGGGCGCCGGAATTCTCCCGGACGGCGACGGGGTTCGCAGACCATGACGGCACACTCGAGACGGACGGCCCGCTGCGTTCGGTGAGCATGAGCGTGAAACCCGCCCCGTCTGCAGCCACTTTTCCGAGGCTCACGGCCGCGGGCTTGAAGGTGGTCCGGCTGTCGTCGAATGTCGGTGACTCGGGAAGATTGCCGACCGAGTCGGCAAAGACGCCATCTCCCTTCCACTGCTCCGGGGGTGTGGACGATTTGTCAAGCTCCTCCCCGCCGGTGCCCGCGTTGACGGCGTAGGCCAGCGGTGAAGACAGGTCCACTTTGCCTTGCGTGGCACAGGCATACGTGGCGATCTTGAGCGTCGAGGGGTTGCCGGCGGCGGCATCGGCGGCGGCCGTGAAGGAGGTATACCAGTCGTGGATCGGTTTGTTCTCGATGTGCGGCAGGATCGACACGGTCCAGGAGACGCACGCCTTTTTCACATCGGTTCGGCTCTGCACCTTGGTGTAGGCATCGAGGGCGTTTCGCCACCCCGGCAGCTGCTTCTGCGCGTCGTCGTAGGTCGCCATAGCCAGAGCAATCTGCCGCAGGTTGTTGGCACAGGAGGTGCGGCGGGCCGACTCCCGAGCCATCTGGAGCGCGGGCGAAAGCATGCCTACCAGGATGGCGATGATCGCGATCGTGACCAGCAGTTCGACGATCGTCAGGCCGCGACGCCGCCGGAATCGGATGGCTCGTGGCGACGGGGCGATGGGCACAGCGTGGTACTCGACCATGGTTTCCTCGAAAGCGGGGCGAGGAATCGGCTCAGGCAGGATCTACCGGTATGTCAGTGGCAGACGGGCAGCCGCCGCGACGCCAGGGAGACGTCCGCATCGGCACCCAAGAGAATACTACATCGAACGATCAATGGCCCCGGCCAGAACTTCGTTCGCTCATCAATTTCTCACGGGACGGTCGTCCGGCCTCGCGTCAGGGAGCGATTGAAAACCTCGAGATCCGCGGCTGCGGTCTGGCTTCTCTTGCGCCGGCGCATCAACGATAGGTCGGCCCCGCAGACGCTCGGGAAAGATTTTCTTGACAACGCGAGTCTCGTGGATCACCCGCATGACGGCCTGCTCCTTCTTCGCGCCAATCTTGTAGTTGCCAAGAGCCGCCGCTGCGTCGAGCGGCACGATCCAGTCGGCCGGGCCAAAGCGGGGCACGACCAAGTCGGCCGGGTCGCGGGCGGGGTCGAGCATGTACTGGTAGGGGCGGCCGTTCAGCGCGCAGACTGAGTCGCAGACCACAACTGGATCGGCCATGCCATCTCGGATGGCCTGCTCGCGGAGGAACCGGGCGAACGCCACGATGCCTTGCGGCTCTCCCGGCAGCCAGTATCGCTGCACCGCCGTGAGAGTGCCGTCGAAGCTGGCGGCCTGGCACTCCCCAGACGCGGGATCGCAGAGATGAAACCCGAGGAACTCGCTCTTGAGGTCGAGCTTCATCGTCCAGGCAAAGTAAAAGCCCTCACGGGTCCAGCCGACGTTGCCAGGAATCAGATGGTGACGTAGCGGCAGCAGGACCTGCATCGCCAGCCAGGCGGCACAGCCCCACACCACCCAGGCTGAGCAACTCCCTGCCGACGATCCGCTCGGGGCCTGCTCCGAGTCGAGTCCGATGGCCCCCCGCCCGCGAGTGAGCCAGCGTGTCAGCATGGCGGGCGGCAGAAACAGCACGACACCCCCCATCCCAAGCCAGGGAAAGATGCCGATGTCGAACAACTGCATGTTCGTGAGGTGGAAGAGCAGCATCGCGGCGATAGCCGGCCAGCGGGTGGGCCGCCAGAGGATGGCCGGCACGATCAGCACATCAAACAGCATGCCAGCCCAGGCGAACGCGACCCCCGCCCACGGCTGACGCACGAGCGGCCCATAAAGCGGGCTGTCGAAGAGCTCCCAGAGCTGGGCACGCATCGGTTCGCCCCGTAGCCAATCGGGCTTGATCTTGGCGAGGCCGCCGAAAACGTAGGGAATGGCCATCTGGATGGCTGGCCCGAGGAGCTGCCAACGCGGCACGGTGCGTGACACGAGGCCAGGCCGCCGCCACGCGTCGATCGACCAGCGGCGATGCGCGTCGCCGACTGCGAGCCAGCCGGCCAGCAGACAGATGAGGTAGAAGTGGTTGTTGAAATACGCCCGGTCCACCAGGAAGGAGTACGTGTAACCGACGGCGAAAAGCACGACCGCCAACCGATAACAACAGCCGATGGCAAGAGCCACAGCCGCCAGGGCGATGGCGGCATGGACGACCGGGGCCAGCCAGCCCGGGAGCAGCGGCACCCACTCGAAGCCGGTGTACGGGAAACGGATCGGCCGGCTGCTGATCATCTCCACTCGTCGCGACCAGTAGCCGACCAGCTCAGCGCAGAGGAGCCCGCCAAACAGGATGCGAAAGGCCACGAGCGTGGAATTGTCCACCCGCGTTGCCAGCCACGAGCTCAGACGTCCCAGCGGCGAGCCCTCCAGACGCATTCGATGCGGTGGCGGCGAACCCTGGCTTCTTCGCGGATCGAGATCGTGGTTCATGGCCATGAGGCATCAAAACGCCGGAGTTGATACTGCCGGCGCGGGATACAGGGCTTCCGTGACGGACGTGCGGTCGTCGGTCCAGGCCCGCGCTCTTGGGCCCGGCAGCGACGGTTGCCACTGCCACCGCGGGCTGGTCGGGGTGCTGTAGATTCGCTTCGCGATGTCAAGGGATCGAGTCAGCGCCATCCATCGTGAAGCAAGTCGGGCAAAATCCTTCGGGACGTCGCGGTCGGCACCGTCGAGGGCCATCCAGCCCCCCTCGGCGGCCAGTGCCGCGATGATCGGGGTAAAGTCGAGATAGCGGTTGGAGATGTGCACCGCGAGAATGCCCTCGGGAGCGAGCTTGCGGCCGTAGAGATCGAGCGCCTCGCGGGTGAGGAGATGGGTCGGCACGGAATCTCCCGTGAACGCGTCGATGACCAGCAGGTCGAAGGCCTGGTCAGGCTCCCGCGTGAGGGCAAGCCGCGCGTCGTCCACGACAATCCGGCACCGGCCCGCGGTGTCCGCCAGATAGCTGAACCATTTCGGGTTGCGGGCGATGGCGACGATCGCGGGGTCGATTTCGAAGAACACGAACTCCTGGCCCGGCTGCGCGTAGGCGGCGATCGTGCCCACGCCCAGCCCAGCAACGCCGACGCGGCCGGGCCCCGCGGACTGCTCAAGCGCAGCGAAGATGCTGCCGAGCGGACCGGTAGGGTGGTAGTAGGCGAGCGGAATCCGCCGGCGGTCGGGATCGGTAGAGACGAGTTGGACGCCGTGCCGGATCGTGCCGTGCACCAGTTCCCGCGAGGGGCCGTTATCGCTCGCTTCCACCCGCAGGACCCCAAAGAACGTCCGCGTCCGGTACAGCACCTGCCGCTCCTGCTCGATCATCCAGAAGGCGGCCAGCAACATGAGGGCGAGACTCACCCCCCGCTCCCGGTGGTCGACCGCGAACACCGCGACCAAGGCCGCGGCACCGATCGCGACCAGCCAGAGCGAGCGACTTGGAGGCAGGCCCGGCACCATGCCGGCGGCCGCGGCCATGCCCGCGGCGGCAGCGACCGCGGCCAATAGTCGCGGTCGCAGCGACCAACTGCTGGCCACTGGAGGAATCATGCCCGCAGCGACGGCGACCACCAGGGGAAACTCGTGGTGCGCGTCGAAAAGTAACGGCGCGACCAGGGCGTTGAAGAGCCCGCCCAGCGCCCCGCCCGTGGCCATCGCCAGGGAAAAGACCGTCAGCTGGCCGGCGGGCGGGCGGGAGTCGACAAGCCGGCCGTGCAAGGCGACGCAGATCGCGAAGAAGGCGATGCAGTGGCCGACCAAGACCGCCCAGGTCGGCTCACGGACGTTGCCGCCGAGCAGCCAGGCGATGGCGACAATCGCTACGGTCGCAAGCGTAGGTTCGAACCGACGCAGACTGCGGCCATTGGCGGCAAACACGACGACGAAACTCGCGAGGTAGATGGCCAGCGGCACGATCCAGAGCAGGGGGATGGGAGCGACCTCGGCGGTCGCGTAGGTCGTGATGCTCGAGAGCCAAGACGCAGGAATGGCCGCCAGAAAGGCCCACCGCAGCCAGCAACGCCAGCCCACCACCGGCTCGGAACGCATTGCCTGTTCATGGGTCGATCGTGGTGTGTGCCGCGTCAGTCGCCAGCCCGCCGTGAGCGTGAGCACGGCGGCGAGCAGGAACAGGCCGGCGATGATCTCCGCCTGTCGCGACAGGCCGGCCACGTTCTCGATCACGAGCGGATAGGCCACGAGCGCCAGGAAGCTGCCCGCGTTGCTGGCCGCGTACAACCGGTACGCGACGTCGCCGGTGTCGGGGCCGCCACCACGATCGTGCCGGCCCTGTTGCGCGTGCCAGTGGCCGAGCAGCGGCGCCAGCGTCGCCAGCGTGAAGAATGTGGGGCCGACCGTGCAGGTCAGTACCAACGGCACGGCGATGGCCCGCGCGACACCGTCACCGATCGCCAGCATGTCTGGCCGGCGGGCGATCACAAAGGTGGCCAGGGCGGTGATGGTAAACAAGCCTCCGATGACGGCGAACTGGATCCGTGGGGCCGAGATCCGGCCGACGCGGTCGGCGAAGAAGTAGCCTGCCACCAAGGCGACCTGGAAGAATGCCAGACACGACACCCACACCGCCGGCGCCCCACCGAACCGTGGCAGCAGAAACTTCCCGGCAAAAAGCTCGAGCAGAAACAGGCACAATGAGCCGGTGAAGGCGGCGGCGAGCAGCCAGCGATCGGGGGCATCGCCGACATGTGCGACCGGCCTGATGCCGTCGGGCATCACGGCATCTCCTCCGCGGTCAGGCGCCACCATCGTCGGCCTCAGTTCCGGATGGGGTGGCGGCCGCGTCGGCCGGTGAGCCCTCGGTAGAGTCCGGCTTGGAGGCCGCTGGCGACGGAAAGGCCCGCTCCGGGTCGATCCCCGCGGCTTCAGCCTGGGAATGCAACGTCTCCACCAGCGCCTGGTAGCTGTTTTCGCGGAGCGTTTCCGGCGCCCAGGCCCAGATCCGGGCCCGCTCCAGGACGGGCATGCTCGCCTGCTTCATGACGTTCTCGAAGGAGTTCTCGACCAGTTTCGGAAACTCGACCAGCCGGGCATCCTCCAGTACATACTTCTCATTCGGTGTGCTCGATGCGAAGCGGCGGTCGTAGACGGAATGCGCCACCCGCAGGTAGCGATTGAAGACCTCGAGATTGCCACGGGCGAGACCCTCCACGAGCCCACGACGGATCATCGCGTCGAGGAACTGCCGGAGGTCGGCGAGATTGACCTGCACGATGCCGGCGAATCGGATGGCGACAAAGTTCTCGAGCGTGTCGGTGTAGGCAGGCTCATCGCCAAATCCACGACCCGTGGCCACCTCGCGGAGCTTCGTGAAATAACGCTCCGCCTCCGATCGGTCTCCATAGAAATAGGCCAGCGTCGTGGCGAGATTGAGGAATCTCTCGTAGCCGTCGAGGAGGTCGCTCTCCTCGGCAGATCCAAACTCGGCCGCCGACACGCCCTGCTCCGAAGCGATCAGATCGAACGCCTCGAGAGCGGCTGCTTCATAGCTCCTTGCAAACCGGGGATCGGGCAACAGGTCCACCCGGTTGGTGACGGTGTCGAGTTCCACCCGGCCGGATCGCATCAGATCCAGAAGCATCATGAGCCGGCCGCGGACGAGCATCAGTTCGTTGACATCCTCGCGCCGCGAGAGCTGCTGGGACACCTTCAGGCCCTGCTCTGACCAGTAGATTCCGTGGGACTGGGCATGTCGCCAGTCGAGTGGACCGTAGCGTTCCATCACCAGATACATCTCGCCCGGGTCCATCCGATAGCGGTCCGCGAGAACCCGCTTTTGCAGATATGGCACCAGATGGTCGACGATCTCGGCCGAGGTCTCCTTGTCCGCCCGCATCGCCTTCAGGAGCTCGATATTCGTGCCTGGGGGCAGTTTGTCGAATCCAAGCAGGCGGGCATCCAGCGAGGAGTTGTGCATCAGCACGCGGCCGAGCATCCGCAGGGTGGCCTCGTCCGGCTTTGCGCCGTGGGCCGCGAGCAGGTCGATCGCCCGAACAACCCCGGGATGCTTCCGCGTGAGTTCATCAAGCGTGTCCGGCGCCGAACTGATGATGCGAAATCGCTCCAGCGACTCGGCCGTCGTCTTTCCACCGGTCAGGTCTCCGAGCACCTCCTGCATTTCGGTGGCCAGCCTCGCCTTGTAATACCAGTGCTGCGTGTCGCCGACGCGACCGATCTTATTTTGAAAGATCCACGCCAGATCGAAGTACAGGTTCACGGCGCGGGGATTCAGCGGAATGCCCTGCGATCGCAGCAGGTTGATGCCCCGGTTCACCCAGCCCCAGCGCTCCGCCGGCACCTGCGTGGCGGCGGCGATGTTGTAGGAGAGGTTCCACGCCTGAAACGCCCAGACTTTCTGAAACCGCGGCTGCAGCGTCGTGATCCACTGGCTCAAGGTCTGGGCCTCGTAAAACTCCCCTTCTGTCTGCAGGTGATCGGCCCGCGCCCAGAGCAGGTCGACCGCCAGCCCACGAAACGTTCCCAGCGCCGCAGTCACGATCGCCACATGGGGCGGCATGCCCTCCACGCCCTCCATCGTGACGACCAGTTGCAGATCACTCCGCTGTCGCTGGACGACGCCGGCGATGGCCCCGGCCGCCGCCAGCGAGGCTGAGAGGAGCACGGCGGCAATGCCGATCGTGATTCGGTCGTTCATGACGCGGTACTCACCAGGTCGCGACGTTCGAGGAAGAACCAGCCAAGACAGAGCAGCAGCAGCGGATAGAGCACGCCCAGGACGAGGACCGCGTATCCCAGCTCCGACAGCGGCACGACCCTGCCGCCGGCGACCTGCGTCACGGAATCGTAGTCGGCGAACGAGGGTACGAGCGCGAGAAACGTATCAGCACCATACGAGCCCACGGTCTTGATCGCCTCCCACCACTCCCCCTTCTGGAGCCGCTCGGCGAACAGGCCCAGCCGCAGCCGCAGCATCGACACGAGCGTGGCATCCTTGCGATCGAGGCCCGTATAGATGTCGATCGCATCGGCGAAGAAGGCGCTCGCGACGGCCGTCACAAAGACCATCAGGCTTGTGAGCAACGCCGTGGGAAAGCCGAGCCACGCCGCCGCTGCCAGGGCCACCGCCGCAAGCATCGCCAGTTTCGCCCACATCACGACCAGGCAGCGGAGGAAGTTGCCGCCGAATCCACCGACGCGGTAGAGGATCTCGAGGCCCTCGCCCGGCGCGAATGAGATGCTCGTCGGCCGTTCTTCACCGGGCATGACCAGATTGCGATTGGCGATCGTCAGCCGTAGCACGCCGTCGGCGGTGATGGCCGAGGCCGGGAGGTCGATGGTGTGCACCGTGCCCGTGGAGAACGTGTAGTCCTCGTGGAGCCCATTCCGGACGGGATACGGACGCTCGTTGAGCCAGATGGCAAACCGCACATCGGCCCGGCTGATGCTTGAGTTGTCGGCGAACGGCTCGAGCCGTAGCTGCACCACGGGCGACCGGATCTTCTGCGGATCGAGTCCCGTGAAGACGAAGCTCGACACCACGTCGGCCGTGATGGTGTGCCATTCATGGATCCGTTGGGCGAAAATCCGCCTGCGTGCCCGCGCAGGATCCTTGTCAAACAGCGTCGGATCATCCTGGCGGATCTGTTCGATCGTGGCATCGACCGACTGTTCGAATTCGGCACCGCGGGGATGGCTTGGCCTGGCCGATGCCCGGGCGGTGAGCACCTGCTCGTCCACCGCGATCCGGTCGGCCGCATCGGCCGCCGGCATGCGGGCCTGCGCCGCCGCAAACGTCGCGACACCGATGCCCACCAGCGTCACGAGCAAGAGGTCGAGCAGCACCACGCCCAGCCACTTTCCCAGGAGGTATTCCCAGCGGCGCAGCGGCTTCGAGAGCGCCATGTGGATTTGGCGGCTGTCGATGTCGCCGCAGACGCTGCCGCAGCCAAGCGCAATCGTGATCATCGCCAGCAGGATGGTCGCGCCGGAAAGGGACCAGTTGAGGAAAAACTGGATCCGGTACGCCAGCCTCTCTGCCGGGTCGAGCAGGAGCGGCAGCGCTGGGAGCGTGACGACCACGAGCATCACGAGCACAATCGACAGCCTGGTGCTGATCGCCTCCTCGACGATCGCACGCGCCACGCCGATGACGGGCTGGCTTCCCGACAGGACGCGGCGCAGCAGAACGATGCCGAGAAGAAAGCCGATCGTCAGGGCGATGATGCCGAGCATGCAGATCGCCGCCGCCTGCCTATCGGCCAGCCACAGTCCTCCCGCGAGAGCCGCGGCCGCCAGCCCGATCGCCGGTCGCCACAGTCCGACCAGCCGCTTCCGCCGCCGACCCCGCGGTGTTTCATCGTCGAACCAACTCGGGATGCCGGGGGCTTCGACCGTCGACACGCGTTGGGCCGCCGGCGGGGCGTTCTGGCTTGCAGGCAGAGGATCGGCCGTCATCCCATCACCGTTTCACGAGGCTGTCGAGAAGGCCGGTGTCGACCACGTTCCCCGCGTCGCTGTTCGCCGCCACGGCGGTCGACTCCACCGCCGACCCGGGGCCGCCGAGGAACTCCGCCACCGTGCCGCCGCTGCTGGCCCCCGACGTCTGGATGCCTTCGGCCCGCGCCTGTTCCACAATCTGGAGAAACAGGCTTTCCAGGGTCCGTCGGGGCCGCTCGACCTTCGTCAGGGCGAGGTCATGCCGTCGCAGCACCGCACGGACCTCATCGAGCACCGGCTCGGAGAGCTCGGCGGTCTCGAGCAGGGTGGCGTGCTCCTGCTCAAGTAGCTCATCACACGTCCCCTCCGCACGGACCTTGCCGCCGTACATGATCGCCACCCGGTCGCAGAGGTCTTCCACATCGGCCAGGAGATGGGAACAGAGCAGCACGGTCTTGCCACGGGCGGCGAGCGTCGCGATCAGGTCCTTGATCTGCCGGGCACCCACCGGATCCATGCCACTGGTGGGCTCGTCGAGGATCAGCAACTGCGGATCATTGATCAGGCTCTGCGCCAGGCCAATCCGCCGCTGCATGCCCTTTGAATATTCCCCGACGGGGCGATCCTGCACCGCCTCGAGCCCGACCATGTCGAGTAGCATGGCGATCCGCTCCCGCCGGGCACGGCGATCCAGTCTGAAGAGCCGACCATAGTAGTCGAGCGTCTCGCGGCCGCTGAGAAAGCGGTAGAGATAGGACTCCTCCGGCAGGTAGCCGATCTGCCTCTTGATTTCGACGTCTTTGGGCCTCTTGCCGAGCACGGCGATCCGCCCGGCGGTCGGCTGCAGCAGGCCCAGGAGCATCTTGATGGTGGTGCTTTTCCCGGAACCGTTTGGCCCGAGCAGGCCGTAGATCTCGCCGCGGCGGACCTCCAGGTTCACGTTCTCGACAGCCCGCACCCGCGGCCGCATCCAGAAGTCCCGAAAGACCTTCGTGACGCCGGCGCAGGCGATGTCGATCTCGTCGCCAGCCTGTCTTAGAGCGTCCATTGCTTCTCCTTCAGCTTCGGCGTGCGGCCCAGCGGCAGCACTCGGTCAACGGTTTGACTGAGCCTCTTTTTGCAGTCTCTTCTTCGACCGCAGTTGCTCCTTCTGTCGTTCCTTCTGCAGTTCCGGATCGCGGTTGAGCTGGAGTTCCAACTGGCCCGGCACCGTGTAGAACGTCTCCACGTCGCCGGTGAGGATGGTTTCGCGGGCATCCTCCCAGAGCTTCGCAAGGACGAGGCGGGGATTCCGCTCATATTGTGGCAGCAGGAGTTCAAACGACTGGGCCTCCGAGCCGACCCGCTCCACGATCTGGGTGCGGTAGGTCTTGGATGTATTGATGATGCGGGCCACATCACCGCCGATGGGCGTGTCGCCGATTCGCAGGTCGGCGAGGGAGGCATCGATCCTTTCCTGAATGGCACTGGCCCCCGCGTCCTCGCCTCGTTCCACCGCCTGCTCATAGGCCGACATCGCTTCCAGAATCTCGCTGCTGGCTTCGCCAGCGGTCTCCCCCAGGATGCGGGCCCGTTCCTGCTGGGCCGCCACGATGCGGCCGGCCCGATCGCTCTCCGCGCTCGTCACCGCATCGAAACTGCCCGCCACCCGCATCGGTGCCGAGACCTTGTCGAGCGCCAACTGGTCGATCACCAGCCCGGACCGCATCCCATCGAGCCGGTCCTGCATGAGCCCCACCGCCAGTTCGCGGTTGACGATGCCGCGAAGCAGGTCATCCGCTGCGAGCTGGGCCACGGCCTGCACGATTCCCTGCTGCGCGACGAGCCGGACGATATCACCGGCCAACTGCTTCGTGCCGACGTTGGTGAGAAAGGCGACCGGATCGCTCACCCGCCAGGTGAGCGTCCACTTCGCATGGATGATGCTCGAATCCCCACTGATCAGAGACCCGTCGCGGAGGGGATTGAGCGGCAGTGCCTTCTGCCCCTGCAACTGGCGTCGCGTCAGACCGCTTTCCTGGGCCGTCGTCTCGAACCAGAACTCCTTGTCGAGCACCAGCGAACTCGGCCGGGTGTCGACCTTGACGACCTGCTCGATCGGAAAAGGGGCCGCGAGGTAGGTGCCCCGCTCGAGCACCCGATTGCCCGGATCGCCGACATAGTCGCCGAACCGCAGCCGCAGCGCCACCTCGTTGGATCCCACGGAAAACGTGCCGCTGAATGCGTAGGCAATCAGGAGCGCCGCCATGGCGAGCTTGAGGATCGCAAAGCTCACCCGCAACGCCTCGGCCAGCGACTGCTGGGCGGCGTCGAGGGCCGGCGGGGCGGGGTTGTCGGTGGGGCGGGAAACGTCGGACATGGGCTGGTGCCTGGGGAAAACGAACCGGTTTCAGCGAATCAGGGTGCCAGAAGTGAGAGGCCAGAGGTCGAGATGCCAGCAGTCGGGGTATCAGAAGTCACAAGTCAGAAGTCAGGGCGTGGTGGCGGGCCGCGCAGGCTGCGACTGCTCCGGATCCTTGTTGAACCAGTCGAGGATGCCGAGGCTGTCGGCCGAAAGCACAAACGTCGTGTTGTGATCGAGCATCTTCTTTAGCGCCTCGATCTTCCGCAGAAAGATCGCGAACTCCTCGTTTTTGGCGAAGCTCGTGTATTGCACGGCTGCCTCACGGTCTCCCTGCGAGCGGATCGCCTGCGCCCGCCGTTCCGCGAAAGCGAGGATGCGTTCGCGGGCACTCGTGGCCTCGCTCCGGATGGCGGATGCCTGGGCCTGCCCCTCCTGCAGGGCATTTTCGGCAAGTCGTTCCCGCGAGGCGATCATCGTCTCGAAAACCTTTTCGGTGGTCGATTCAGGCAGGATGATCTTGTGGATGCCGACGCTCTCCACCTTGATTCCATAGCCCGCCTCGGCCAGTGCCTTGTCGAGCGAGCGGGCGGCCTCCTCCTCGATCGTGGCCAGCTTGAGCTTCGACCGGTCGGTGTTCACGAGTTCGTCGAACCGGTAGTTGCTGATCAGCCCCCGCACCTCGCGGAGTCGCGACGAGAGCTGCCGGGCCGCTTCGGCAGGATCCTTGAGCGTGACGTAGAAATTCAGCGGGTCGGCGATCCGCCAGGTCAGATAGGTCCGCACGATCACGCTCTTGCCATCGGCGGTTTGCAATTCCTCGATTTTGTCCTCGAGGATCTGCAGTCGCTTTGAATAGAGGGCGACCTTGTTGACCGGCCACGGCCAGCGCCACTTGAGGCCCGGCGACTCCTGAATGCTCGATTCATCCGCCTTGTCGAATGTGGTGCGGACGGCCACCTGGTCGTAGCGGACCTGGTAGAGAAACATACGGGAGAGCAGGAGGGCGACGAGAAGCACGCCGACGAGCATGACAAACGAATTCTTCACGGAAGGATTTTCACTCTGAGGGATCGGGACTGTTGACGGCTATTCGGTGAGCAGCGTATCCATGGCGGATGTCGGGTCGCTGAAATCCATGCGGAATACCGGGGTTTCACCGGCATCGCCGGCGATCACGAACTTGCGACGGCCGGTGAGCCCGTCGGCGAGCACTTCCAGGAAACGGCGGGTGCGGTAATAGACGGGAGAGGCCTCGTAGGCGAGCAGTTCACCCGAGAACCGTTCACCACTGGCCCGCTCGCCGACGGCCCGGCGGCAGCGGTAGGCGCGGGCCTGGTGCACGAGTTCCGCAGCCTCGCCACGGGCTTCGGCCAGCAGTCTCTCGATCTCCTGCTCGGCGACAAGGGCCTGCGACGGGTCGCCACCGGCACGCAGGGCGTCGAGTCTCCGGATGGCGGCATCGATCCGCAGGCTCAGATCGACCGAGCCCGCCACCTTCGCAAGTTTCTGGACGGCGTCCTTGTGGGCGAGTTGGATGCTCGTCTCCCGCTGCTGCACCGCGCCGATCTGGTAATGAAAGGCCCGCGACACCCTGCCGATGGGCGGATGCAGTGCCGTGACCGCGACGCCGACGACATCGACGCCGAGCACCATGGCGTCGAGGCGGTCCTGGATCGCCCGCTGCAATTCGGCCCCCGCCTGCGTGCGCCCCGGACCAAGAAGTTGATCGATGTCATGCGCCGCGAAGTACTCCGACGTCTCACGCTGGGCGACGAGCCTGAGGATCTGGCGTTGGTCGACCGCCCCCAGCACGAACTGGCGGAGGTCACCCACTCGGTACTGGACGATCACGTCTGCGGAGACCAGCGACACGCCGGTGTTGGCCATGCCATCCGACGCCGGCCCGGGGGCCGCAAGAAAGTCCTCCTGGCCAAGGAGCGAGTCTTTGTCGCTGTCGCCTGTCCAGAGGATCGCCGGGGCATTCCGGGTCCGGCCGGTCAGGTCGCTTGAAATGAGAATCTCCTGAACCTGCCCGACCGGGTGGAGCTCCGTCGTCTCGATCGGCCAGGGCAGCTTGAGATGGAGTCCTGGCGGCAGCGGCTCGCCCATCATCGTGCCGTAGCGAAGCGTGATCCCGCGCTCGTCGGGCCCGACGATCGTGAGGCAGCTCAGGCCGACAAGGACCCCGATGCCGAGGATCGTCAGCGGCGTGACGGCACTGCCCAGCAATTGATAGAGCCAGCTGCGGGACACCTCGACGCCAAACTGGTAACTGATCGTCTCCGCCACCACGCGGCCGAGCGATTCCGGTGCCGTCAGGAGACCGAGCATGCGGCTGTCGAACGCGGGACGGGGGATCTCGCCCGGCACCCTGGGGCGGTAGGACTCAAGCAGCGACGTCAGCAGGATCTCGATGCCGACCAGGATCATCACAACCGGAATCACGGCCGCCAGCCAGCCGAACACCCGGGCATCGTCAGCG
>JBIIFB010000194.1:0-6774 GCA_044237545.1 Pirellulales bacterium | reverse complement strand
TCGTCTTGGCCATGGCTGTTCTCCCTGCCGGCGGTGGTGCTAGCGTCAGTGTTTCGGGGGTCCCTGTTTCGGGCGTCCGTGTTTCGGCGGTCCCTGTTTCGGGCGTCGGTCTTGCTGGCGTCCGTCTGGCTGGCTTGATTGTCGTTCAGCAGTCTTAGGAATCCAGCCTCGCCACCGTGCCGATGGCGGGAACCTCAACCTCCCAGCCGCGGGTTTCCCGGAGAAAATCGGCCATGCCTCGGGCGGCCGGCGGTTCGCCGTGTACGAGAAAGGTTTTTCGCGGCGCTGGCATGCCGGCAAGCCAGCGACCGATCTCACGGCGGTCGCCGTGCCCCGAGAGGGCGTCCACCCGCCGCACGACGGCCCTGACCGGAATATCCCGGCCATGGATTCGCAGAAATTTCGCCCCCTCGATCAGGGTCCGACCCCGCGTGCCGATCGCCTGGAAGCCGGCCACCAGCACTGTTGTTTTGGGATCGGGCAGCCGTTGGGCGAGATGGTGCAGGATCCGGCCTCCGTTCATCATGCCGCTGGAAGCGATCACGATGCCGGGCCCCTCATGCGCGTTGATCGCCTTCGACTCACTGGCCGTCTTTGCCATTCTCACAAAGGGCGAGGCCAAGGCCTCGGCCACTCCGGCCATCTTGGCCTCGGTGAAATCATGTTCGGCCACATGCCGCCGAAAGACCGCCGTTGCATCGACCGCCATCGGCGAATCGATCCAGACCGGCACCTCCGGCAGCCGGCCTGCCCCCATCAACGTACGGAGCAGGTAGACCAGTTGCTGGCAGCGGCCGATCGCAAACGACGCCACCAGCATCATGCCACCGCGAGCCAGCGACTCCTTCGTCACCTTCTCCAGTTCGTCGAGCGGTCGGCTTTCGGGGTGATCGCGATCGCCGTAGGTGCTCTCGCAGACCAGATAATCACAGGCCGGCGGAGGCACCGGATCGTGGTAGAGCGGTGCATCGTAGCGGCCGACGTCACCGGAGAAGAGGACGCTTCGCATACCGCTCGCCGTCGCCACCTCTGTTTCCACGAACGAGCTCCCCAGCATGTGGCCGGCATCGTGAAAGCGACATCGCACCGCCGACGCCGGCTCGAACCAGGTGCCGCGTTCGACCCGTTTGACGAGCCTCAACGCCTTTTCGACATCGCGTTCGTCATAGAGCGGCAGCGCCGGGCGGTGTTTGGAGTAGCCCTTGCGGTTGGCATAGGCGGCATCCTCCTCCTGGCACTTGGCGGAGTCGTAGAGAAGGAGCCCGAGCAGGTCGGCCGTGGCCGGGGAGGTGATGATCGGGCCCCGAAAACCCTCCCGGGCAAGCCGCGGGAGCCAACCGGAATGGTCGATGTGGCCGTGCGTGAGGACGACCGCATCGATCGAGTCGGCTGGCACGGGAAAGCGTTCCCAATTCCGCTCACGCAGGCCCTTTTCACCCTGAAAGAGGCCGCAATCAAAGAGCACGCGCGAGCCCCCCGCCTCAAGCAGGTGCCGTGACCCCGACACCATGCCCGCCGCCCCCAGAAAAGTGAGGCTGGCAGGGTGGGAGTCGGTTGTCTGTGGTGGCATCGGGGCTCTCCTATCTTTCGTTGAAGATGTCTCTTGTTGAAAATGTCTCTTGTTGAAGACGGTCGTCAGGACGACGGTGGATCCAAACGGTTGCGAACCTCGGTCGACGATCGGGTTGTGCCCGCCAACAGCAGTTCGCCCTCGCCAATCGACAGCGATTCAAGCCAGTAGCTCGTCCCGCCCGCGTCGTGCGTCGACGGTATATAGACCATGAGCACCAGCCGGCCGTCCAGCATCCGCAGGTCGGTCACCATTCCCAGCATGGCGATCCGTCGGGCGAGTTCCCGAAGGATTGGCGGCCGCGGAAGGGGGATCGCACCAAGCCGCGCCTGCTCGAGAACAATCGCCAGATGATTCACGTCACGGAGTTGGATTTCAAAGTCGAGCGAGGCCACGGCCGTCAGCGGACCGTAGCCTACTCGGGTGCCGATCAGGGCATGCTTCGGCTGGAACAGCAGCCGAGGCTGCGAGACTCCCCGCGGCAGCACATGGCGGTGGTTCCGCGGCAGGTCGATGGCTAGCCAGGCATTGAGCTCGTCGGCAGTCACTGCCGCTTCCCACGCACCTGGCCGGGAGATCGCGGCATGGCATGCCGCGGCCTTCGTCACCACCCGCCGTGCCGCAGCCTCGGCCTGCGATACATCGGGCTGCGTCGCGGACTGCGGATTCTCCTGCCGCTCCCGATCAAGACCAGCGGCCGCTGCGGCAGTGCCTCCGGGCGCTGAAAGCCGTCGGTAAAAGCCCGGCTCGTATTTCAAAAGCGCCACAACGGCAGCCAGGAGGAGGGCCAGCCCCCCGAGCACGCCGACCACGGCCCTGCGCACACGCCGCCACGTTGATTCAGTCACGACAGTAGGCCACCTATTCGGGACCACGCCTCAAAACCCTGCCGCAGGGGGCACGGCCCCATCTGCGCAGGGAAGTTCCCGCAGATTTGAGCCGTTCCCCCGGGATTTTGAAACCACAGCTAGCCCGTCAGGCCCAGGAGCCTGGGAATCGGCAGTTCTGCCGAAGTCTCCAGCAGCACGTCGCCCATGACATCCTGCTCCAACTCGTCCCGCAGCACCCGCACATGCGCAGGTGCCTCGATCCCGATCCGCACCTTATCGCCACTGACCCGGACGATCGTGACCACCACTGAATCCCCAACCCGAATCCGTTCGTTCTGTTTGCGGGACAGCACCAGCATCGAGGGCCTCCGTTCAAAATGGATGTGTGAAGAGACTCTAATGAATTGCTATACATATGTCAATCATGGGCACCCCGCACTCCGTTGCGGCCTTGTCCCTCAGACTGATCGCACGCCCTCCAGACCAGGAAGGACTGGGCGAACTTTGCGGTAGAGGAAACATCGTCCGGTCGGGCAGACTTTCTTGGCCGTGCGCGAGAGAACACCGGCTGGACGCATTGTGCGGAGCCGGCCAGTGGTGAGGCCTACACGCACAGGGGCGGTTCCGCCGCCGCCGAAACCGCATTGAAGAAAAGAGAACCCGGCAGTGCGGCCTCGTCGTCGGCCTCTTCGTCGGCCTCTTCGTCGGCCTCTTCGTCGGCCTCTTCGTCGGCCTAGTCGTCGGCCTTGGGCGGTGCGGCCACAAACTCCGCGAGTTCAACTGGCGTGGCCACGGCCACCCGGCTCTCCGCCTCTTCGATGCGGGAAAGATCACCGGCCAGTAATCGTGGATGAAACCTGTGCACACACCGGAGGCTGTCAGCTCGGCCGGTGACTACGGCCATACGAGAATCGATGTCGAGCGAGACCACCGTGGGGATGCCGCCCGCTGCCGCCACGCGGCGGTTGATCGCCAGCCTCGGAAAGGGGGGCAGACCACCAGGCCGGACAAGTGCCTTCAGGAGGATCGCCGTGTCGGCAAAACGACGGTAGATGCCGGCCGCCTCCGCCGGGGTTGGCTCGGCAAACTCGACCGCATAATGGACCCGGGGCCCGACCAACTCAATCCGCTCGTCTGACTCGGTCATCCCCTCACCGAAGTCAGGACCGCCAGCCCACCGCACCAGTCGGTCTTCCGACTTCCTGGCCCACGACGCAAGCGACACGCTCAATCGGTCCAGCCTGATCGCATCGATAGTGGTTTTCAGATTACGGGCCGGGTCGATCAAAACCACGCGTTCGCGGGCGGGATCGTGGAGAACAATTTCACCAGCGGTCGCCGGGCCGGCAGCCGGCTTGGCTCCGGCGGGTGCCGCAGCAGGTTCGAGAAAGTCCCAGGCGATCCCCTCCCGAAAAAGTGTCAGGCTGCGGGCGACGGGCTCCTCCGCACCATTGACGAAGACCTCGCTCTCAACACGAAACTCGTCTCCGCGAAACTCGTCCGCCAGAGCTCGGGCCCGGCCGTCAATCCACACGGCGACGAGCACCAGAATGATGAAGATCCGCGGCACAGTGCCAAACGGTCTTGGCTCCCCGAACATTCTGGGCTCCCCGAACATTCTGGGCGACGCGGGAGGAAACGATTGAGGCTGCATGAGCGGTCCACCCTGGGTCTGCCGCACGCCCTTTGCGGCCCGCGGAGCCGGGACGCTAGCAGAAGGCCGCCCGGCGACCAAGGCGAACTGTCGGCCATGTCGGCCAGCCGGTTCTGCCAGGGCTTTTGGCCTGTTTTCAAGCACTCTTTGCCAGTGGCTCTTCCGGCAACTCACCCAGCGACTCCGGAACGCTATTCCGGCGCAAAAGCCGCCAACTCGGCGGCATCATTGAAGATATGCAGGCGATTCCTGGGCAGCCGGCGGGCCAGCCGATCGAGCCTCGAACGGACCTTCTCCCGCGAAGCCTTACCTTCCACCTGCCGAATGGCGACACCCGCCACCCGGTCCGGATGCCGGCGGGCCACCTCGGCGTACACCTCCGGATCCCGCTCCCCCGAGTCGCCCACGAGCAGAAATCTCCGCCGGGGGAAGTCCGCCATGATCGTTTCGATCGTCCGCCGCTTCGAACGCTTGCGCGAAGGGAGCCGACCCAGCGGCGTGGAGTCCTTGAGCCGGAAGAGTTTGAGATGCATCGAGCCGGGCGGGAGGCCGGCGCCACGGAGAAAGCCGTTCAGGCACGTGGCCAGTTGCCACGGGCTCGCCGACACATAATGAAAGGCGGTTCCCGACTCCTGCCAGCGTTGATAGACCTGTGCCATGCCGGGCACGGCGTGAAACTCCCGCAACAGTGTGTTGGCCAGCAGTTCACGCCGGTTGGCGACATTCGTCACCTTCACGGTGTCGTCGATGTCGGAAATCACAGACATCCCCTCTTCTTCGATCAGTTGGATGAGGCCCGGTGCCGAGACCGACGCCGCCGGAAGGTGTTCCATCCGCTCGTCATCAGCGGCGGGCGCCGCCTCATAGGAAAGCCAACGACCATCGACGCCGTCCGCGGCGGAGCGGGTGCGATCGGCGAGGGCTTCGATGTCGGACTCATCCAGATCGATCGACCGTTGGAAGTGCCCGACCCGGTCGGACTGGCCGGCGTCTATCCGCCGCCCGCCCAGGGTGATCACCACCCGGGCTCCCGCCACTCTCTGAAAGAGGAAGGCATCGGCGCGGCGCTGAAAAACATCCGACTGGAGTTGTGATTCATCGAGGTCGAGCAGCCGTTTGATCACCCCAACCGCAAGACTGCGGCGATGGCTCTTGGCCGGCAATGGACGAGAAATCATGCCGGCAACGGTGGCCCGCCACCGCTGTTCGCCGGGAAGACGCCACGCATACGTTGGGAAAAATACGATCATCCGGCCGGACCGTAGGGTGACGCCCGCTACCCTCGCCGCGGCCGACAGCCTGGCCGCGGCCCCGCGGACTGCGGGTTGGTGCTTGCAATCACAGGGAAGCTCATCTTACAACCTGCTCAAGCATTCTGGATCGGTCACCACCTGGAGAAAAGCATGGGAGTCAAGAAAACGGGCAAGGGACGCCGCAAGTTGGGGCAGAAAAAACGTCGTATGCGTGCCAAAATCCGCCATCGCAAGGGCTGATCGGCTGGGTGCCCGCCCGCCGCCTCACCTCTGCCGCCCGGGCTTGGCGGCAGAGAGCGGTTCCTTCCCGTCCTCTCGCGGTTGCTCCCATCGCGCTCGCGCCGAGTCGTTTGCGGTATCTGCCGAGCACCCACTTGCGGTATCTGCCGAGCACTCACTTGCGGTATCTGCCGAGCACCCACTTGCGGTATCTGCCGAGCACCCACTTGCACCTTCTCCTTGCAACGCGAGCTGCGTTCGCTGCCTGCCCCGTCACCGTTCCGGCACGACCCGCACAGCTTCACGGCAGCAGGGTCGGAAGAGGTTCAAGCGGCTCTTGTTTTCCTTGCCGCGCCCTCGGCATGGGGTAGTTTTGCGTGTCCTCGAGGCAATGCCCAGCCCCGACCAGCCTCGAGGAGATGCCCCATGGAGGAGACTCTTTCGATGCGTAGGAATTCAGGACGCCGCGGCATGACACACTACCTGCCATTGGCACTGGTGATGGCGGCCGCCGGGCTCTCCGGCTGCAAGTCGCTCACGGAAAAATACATCGCGCTTGAGGTCTGGAAATACGAGCGACTCTTCGGGCATCTGCCTCCCGGATTCGTGCCCCCGGGCGCCATGCCACCGGCCGCTCCTGCGGCGATGCGTCCGTGTGGTCAGCCCTCGGCGTGCCAAGGGGCCGCCTGCGGAGAGGGCGGGCATGTCGTCGGCTCCGCCATGGCGGGAAGCAACTGCGATCAGTGCCAAGGGGGCACGGTCGAGGGGGGGATGCATCAGGGCACGGTCGTCTCCCCTGGAATGTCGATGCCCGCCGGAAGCCTGCCGGTTGGTCCGGGAGGCTCGCCTGGCCCAAGCGCTGGCATGCCCACCCCGGCAGGGGTGACCAGTAGCCGGCCGGTCGTCATCTCGGATGAGGTCGTCCTGCCGTAGACATCCCTGCAGCAGGTGGCCAAGACCGGCCTGTGGCTCAGGCCGCTTGCCTGTGGGTCGGGCGAAGGTCTCGTCGGGCGAATGTCTCGTCAGGCCAGGGTCTCGTCAGGGCCCGGAAAACGGCGGTTTTCGACGTCCTGCCGCCAGCGGGTCAGGGCATCGCCCATCGTTTGCTTCACATCGGCATAGGCTCTCACGAACCGCGGGACCCGACCCGCCGAGAGCCCGACCAGATCGTGCATCACGAGCACCTGGCCATCGCAGTGAGGTCCTGCACCGATGCCGATCGTGGGCACAGAGACCGCCCGCGTAATC
>JBIIFB010000193.1:0-6796 GCA_044237545.1 Pirellulales bacterium | reverse complement strand
AGGCCCTTGTCACGCCGGTTTCGCTCGCCCAGACGAAAGACACGGATCAGCTGTCGGGAGGCGTCTGACCCAGCAAGCCTGGCAAAGGCGGCGGCTTCCATCACTGCCGCCTTGTCGGCGGTCACGGCGGCGCCCTTCAGGATCGTCTCCACGATGGCCAGTGGAGCCGGGTAGTGACCACCACTTCGGCCGAGGATCACTGCCGACGACATGGCTTCCAGAAAGTCTCGCTCCTCCTGCACCAGTGCCACCGCTGCGGCCTGATGTCTCCGCCGCTCGAGATGGCTGTGTCGTGCGACTGCAATCTCGGCCAGCCGGCAGGCAGAGGCAAACGCCTGATCGGGCGGCACGCAGGCATCGACGAGGCCCATTCGGGCGGCGGCCCGACCGTCGACGTTTTCGCCGGCTGCGGCCAGTTCCACTGCGGCTCCCGGGCCGATCAGCCGGGCGAGGCGAACCGTGCCCCCCCACCCCGGCAGCAGACCCAGTTTCACTTCGGGAAAGCCGAGCGACGTGTGGCCGGCATCGGTGGCGACGCGGAGGTCGCAGGCGAGGGCGAGTTCGAGCCCGCCCCCGAGGCAGATGCCGTCGATGATCGCCACGCTCGGCCAGGGCTGGGAGGAGAGCCGCGCAAAGAGCCCGCGGCCGGTGCCGCACAGCCGCTCGATTTCGGCCGGGCTCGTGTCGTGCAGGCGGTCGAGGCGGGAGATGTCGGCCCCCGCAAAAAAGGAGCCTGGGCGGGAAGACTGCAGCACGACCGCCACCGGCGGCGGCCCAGACGCCAGGTGATCGAGCGCTTGGGACAGGTCGTTCAAGAACTCTGCGGTGAGAACGTTTTGGGCGTGACCGGGAACCTGAAACGAAAGTACGACCACGCCGTCATCCCGTCGCTCGACCGTGATGGCAGGGGGATGGCGTGCGGATTCCGGTTGTGCGGCGGGCATGGCAGTGGTCCCGTCTGGTCCGGTGGGCATGGTTTTCGCTTGCTAGAAACCCAAAAACCGCTAGTGTATCGGGCGTCGACGGCCAGTGTTCAACCCACCCCGTTTCGTTTTTAGTCTTCGGGAGCCCCGCGTGTTCATGGAAAACGTCTCGAAGCCTCGGTCCCCATTTGCCGTGCTTTGTGGGGTGTGGTTCGTGCTTGTCGCCGTGTCGGTGGCGGGCCGGCTCTGGCAACCAGCTTACAATGTCACGCCGCTGGCCGGGGCTGCCATCGCAGCCGGGGCGGTGTTTTCGAGCCCGCTGGTGGCGGCCTCGGTGCCGGTGGCGGCACTCACCATCAGCAATCTCGCCCTGCCTGGCTACGGGTTGTCGGGCGGCGGTTTTGTGATGGCGGCGGTGATCTACGCTGCGATTTCCTGGCCGGTGCTCATGGGCGGAATGGTTCGTCACGGGCGGTTGGCGACGGTCGTGGGGGGTGCCCTGGCGAGTTCGCTCGTGTTTTTCCTGTCAACGAATTTCGCGCACTGGTGCCTGAGCAATGACTATCCGCACACGGCCTCAGGACTGCTGGGCTGCTTTGCGGCGGGGTTGCCGTTCTACCGATGGATGCCGGTTGGCGACGTGGCCTGGAGCCTCGCCTTCATGGGCGGCCTGGCGGCTTTTGGCGTTGGTGCGACTGCCTCGCGGCCGATTTCATCGCATCCCGTGAACGCTGCTTGACTGGAACCCCCGCCGGTTGAGAATGCAAAGAGTGAATACCGGCCGCGAACGCCGGCGGTTCAGAGTGAGAGATGCCAGCCGCATCGATAGGAGAGGTCGTGGTTCGCACCGCTGCGGGAATGGCGGAATTGGCAGACGCGCCAGGTTGAGGGCCTGGTGGTAGTAATACCGTGCAGGTTCAAGTCCTGTTTCCCGCATTTTCGAATCCACAGCCCGAGAGACCGATGAGTTCAATGCCAGATCCTTCCTCGACTCCCGCGGAAGGCGATTCCGCCTCGCAGCCGCGGCGGATTCCCATCGGTACGCAGCGGCCCGGCGTGAAGCCCCCACGGCCCGCGCCGCGGTATGAGTATTTTGCCGCACCTGCGCCGGCTTCAACTGCCGGACTGCAGGCTTCAGGGCCTGGAGTTGGCTCCGCTCCAGGACGAGCGGCGGCAACACCAGTCGCGCCCACGGGTGTTCCTGCCACGGGTTCAGGGGGCAGCACGCCGTCTACGGGATCGACCGATCCGGCAGCGGACGGAGGACCGAGCCAATCCCAGCCGAGCCAACCCCAGCAAAACCAGCCCCAGCCGGGGCAGACCGCGGCTCCTCGTCGCGATGGCCGTCGCGATAAACGGTCCGGTTCCTCGGAGAAAAATTCGCCGTTTAACGACGTGCTGCCTCCTCAGAAACTCGTCGCGGTGCCGAACCTCCGGGCAGCGCTCGACGATGATCTGGAAGAGGACTTCGAAGCGGCCCTGGCCGGCGTGGCGATCGACGACCTGCTTTCGGCATCGACGCCATCGCGGGCCGATGCTCCGCTCGAGCCGGGGGCGAGAGTCGCGGGCACCGTGCTGGCGATCGGCCCAGACACTGCGTTCATCGACCTTGGTGAGCGACGACAGGGGGCGATGAAACTGGCCGGGCTCGATCTCGAACTCGTGCCCTCTGTCGGTGACGTGCTGCAACTGAGCGTGGGGCTGCTGAACGACGACGACGGATTGTACGACGTCGCTTTCGCTAACCGGGCGGTGGCCGTAGAGGACTGGTCTCAGATCCAGGCCGGCATGATCGTGGCGGTTCGCGTCACGGCCGCCAACAAGGGTGGCCTTGAATGCGACGTGGCGGGGCTGCGGGGCTTCATGCCCGCGAGCTTAGTGAGCACCTGGCGGGTTGAGAATCTCGAGGAGATGGTTGGCCAAACCCTTGAGTGCCTCGTTACCGATATTGTGCCGGCCGCCCGTCGCCTCGTGCTCTCCCGTCGGGCCGTGATCGAGAAACAGGCCGCCGAGGCGAAGACAAAGCTTCTTGAAACGCTCGAAGTTGGCGCCATGCTGGATGGCATCGTGCGTTCGGTCCGTGATTTTGGCGCCTTCGTCGATATCGGCGAGGGGGTTGAAGGGCTTGTCCACGTAAGCCAGCTCTCGTGGGATCGGGTGGCGAATCCGGCCGACGTGCTGCAGCCCGGCCAGCGGGTGCGGGTCGTCGTCAAAAAGATCGATCGCGACACGGGCAAGATCGGCCTCTCGGCCCGGGACCTTGTCGAGAGCCCCTGGCAGCGTGCTGATGAGAAATACCATGTGGGTGCCACGGTCCGCGGAGTCGTCAGCCGGATCGCGCAGTTTGGTGCGTTCGTGAAACTCGAGCCGGGCATCGAGGGGCTCGTGCATGTCTCTGAACTGGCCAACCGCCACGTGCGGAGCGTGGGTGACGTCGTGAAGGAGGGGGAACCGGTAGAGTGCCGGGTGCTCTCCATCGATGCCGACGAGCAGAGAATGTCGCTCTCGATCAAGGCGCTGGCTGCTGTGCCGGCCGCAGCTGCCGATGATGATGAAACCGATCAGGGTGCGGCCGCTGAGGAAGCACCCCCCGCACCGATCGTGAAGAAGCACTCAGGCGTGCTCAAGGGGGGCACTGGCCGCGTTGGCGGCAAGTCCGCCGGCGAGAAGTTCGGCCTCAAGTGGTAGCGTCCGCTCCCGTGGGGCTTTTTTCACCCTGCTCTGCCGGTGTGGTTGACTGACGACGTGCCCTCTCCCGTGGGGGCGAGTTTGTAACTTGCCCTGCCCGAGCAACGCCGGCTCTTAGGGCCACGGGCAGCCCTCATTCACACCAGCTTCATACAAGCCCGGAGCGTGAGCGATGGGATTCCGTGCTTCCGATCCCCCGGCTTCCGCCGAGGGCTTGTATCGGAGGGTGCATACAAGCCCGGAGCGTGAGCGATGGGATTCCGTGGCTTCCGATCCCCCGGCTTCCGCCGAGGGCTTGTATGGGAGGTTGCATACAAGCCCGGAGCGTGAGCGATGGGATCTGTCACGCTAACGCGGTTCGATCTTTTTCTTGCCCATCCACGGCACGAGCGCGTCGGGGACGACGATCGAGCCGTCGGAGCACTGGTAGTTCTCAAGGATGGCGATGATCGCGCGGCTCACCGCGATCGCCGTGCCATTGAGCGTGTGGACGTAGGAAGTACCCTTTTCGCCAGGCGTGCGATACCGCACGGCAAGTCGCCGCGCCTGGTAATCGGTACAGTTGGAGGTGCTCGTCACCTCGCCGAATTCCCCCTTTTCACCGCGGCCTGGCATCCAAGCCTCGAGGTCGAACTTTCGGTAGGCCGGGCCGCCGAGGTCGCCGCTGGCGGTGTCGATCACGCGGTAGGGGATGCCCAGACCGTCGAACAGTTCGCATTCCAGATCGAGCAGATAGTTATGCATGTCGTCGCTCTGCTCCGGCAGCGTGTAGGCGAACATCTCGATCTTCGTGAACTGGTGCACGCGATAGAGGCCGCGGGTGGCCCGGCCGTGAGCGCCGGCCTCCGTGCGGAAGCAGTGGCTGATGCCGCAGAGTTTGAGCGGCAGTTCATCCGCCTCGAAAATCCGCTCCTGCATCGCACCGCCGAGCGTGATCTCGGCCGTGGCGATGAGCGACAGATCGCTGCCGGTGACCGAGTAGATCTGCGTTTCGGGCCCACGTGGCATGAAGCCCGTGCCCTCGAGGATGCTGTCGCGGGCGAGGTCGGGCGTGGTCATCACCGTGAAGTTCTCACGCATCAGCAGGTCGACCGCATACCGCTGCAAGGCCAGCTCCAAGAGGACGGCATCGTTGGTGAGAAAATAAAAGCCGTGGCCCGCGACCTTCGCACCAGCCTCAAAGTCAAAGAGTTTGAGCCGGCTTCCGAGTTCGACATGGTCGAGCGGCTTGAATTCGAAGTCGGCGATGGCTGTCCGACCCAGACGGATCTCGACGGCCGCATCCTCTCCGCCCACAGGAGCGGCGGGATGCGTGAGGTTTGGGATCGCCCGCAGGATCGCATCGGACTCCTGCACGATCTCGGTCAGCTTTGCCTCGAACGCAGAGACCTCCTCGCGGAGTCTCCGTCCCTCGCCCTTGCGGGCCTCGCGTTCGGCGGCGTCGGCCGCCGTGGCAATCGACTTGCTCACCTGGCCCGCCTGTTGGTTGAGCCGGTCGATGTCGGCCTGGATCTGACGCCGGAGACGGTCGAGTTCGGCAAACCGGGCAACATCCGCGGTCGAGCCCCGCTGACGGCAGTTGGTGGCGATGAGATCGACATTATCGGCGACGAAGCGGCGGTCCAGCACGGGGGCGATCTCCTCGGGAATCCGCGGGGCGAAAGCCTCCGGCGGCGGGTCACACCATATACTGTCGGCAGCGTCCTGTCAGGCTGTTCCCGTCGCACCGTCGACGGGGCAGGGAAACCGCCGGAGTGTGCCAGTCCCATGACCGCAGCCGCCCCCGCCGTGGAGCCCGTCGAGGAGACTCCGGCCGCCGCCCCCGTCACGACCGGGAAGACTTCGAAGGCCGAAACCCGTCCCAAGAAACAGCCGCGTTACCACGTGATTCTCTGGAATGACGATGACCATACCTATCAATACGTGATTGCGATGCTGCAAAAGCTGTTCGGCCATCCGCCGGAGAAAGGCTACGCACTGGCGAAGGAGGTCGATGCCCAGGGCAGGGTGATCGTGCTGACGACGACGAAGGAGCACGCGGAGCTCAAGCGGGATCAGATCCACGCCTTCGGCGCTGATCGGCTGCTGGCCCGCTCCAAGGGAGCGATGTCGGCGTCGATCGAGCCCGAGCCGGAGTAAGGCGGATCCCAGATACAGCTCGCGTGTATGGGGAGGATTTCATACAAGCCCGGAGCGTGAGCGATGGGGTTCCGGTGCTTCCGGTCCCCCCTGCTTACGCCGAGGGCTTTTGTGGGGCGGGTTCATACAAGCCCGGAGCGGCATTGATTCTGTGCATGTGCCGGCGACGGAAGGCACGCCAATCGCACGCGACACGATGTCGTCTTTCGCGTGACTCCAAAACGGGATGTGGTTCCGGACGCCGTTGTGTGACGCACAGAAAAAGAAGCGGCCCGGACCTTTCGGTCCGGGCCGCCCTCGTTCCCAGTGCTGTTCCTTTTCGTTCCGTCGGCGTCAGTCTGGCGTGCCGGCGGAACGGAACCTGTCTCTCAACCAGATCATTCGCAGCAGGGCACCTCACGGTAGACCGTCTTGGGCACGCAGCGGGTCACCGTCGTGGCAACCTGCTTCGGCACCATGCGGACCACGTCCACCGTCTTGGTGTAGTGCACAGGACGCGTGGTGCAGACCGGCACCTGCTTGGTGCGGGTTTCCTTCACCATGGTGCAGACCTTGTAGCACTCTTCACGCGAGCACTGCTCGCTCACCATCTTGCACACCTTCGAGGTGCAGGTCTTCACGCGTTGCTCGGCAACCATCGTGCAGACCTTGTACTCGCAGGTACGAACCTGCTCTTCGGCGACCATCTTGCAGACCTTGTAGCAGCAGGTGCGGACCCGCTGCTCGGGCACCATCTTGCAGACCTGGTAGGTCCGAACACGCTGCTCCGGCACCATGCGGCAGACCTGGTACGAGCAGGTGCGAACACGCTGCTCAGGCACCATCCTGCAGACCTGGTAGGTCCGAACACGCTGCTCCGGCACCATGCGGCACACCTGATACGAGCAGGTGCGGACCCGCTGCTCGGGGATCATGCGGCAGACCTGGTAGGAGCAGGTGCGAACACGCTGCTCAGGCACCATGCGGCACACCTGGTAGGTGCGGACACGCTGCTCGGGCACCATGCGGCAGACCTGGTAGGAGCAGGTGCGAACACGCTGCTCGGG
>JBIIFB010000296.1:0-6821 GCA_044237545.1 Pirellulales bacterium | reverse complement strand
GGTTGTTGACGCTCGTGTTGAGGCCGGAGTCGTTCTGGGCCGTGACATTGAGGAGGTTGCCGACGACCTGATTGGCGACGGCGTTGAGTGTCACATTGCCGGCGGAGGCGGTGAGCGTGACGTTGCCGGTGCCGGCGTTGACGAAGCCCGTGCCGGTGATGTTGCCGGCGGTGGAGCTGATGTTGATCAGGCCGTTATTGGTCGTAACGTTCGAGCCGATTGCGAGATCATCGGCTTCGGTGACGGTGAGCGTCTGGCCGGCGCCGGTGATGTTCGCGACGAGGGTGTTGATTGCGGTGTTGACCGTGACCGGCCCGTTGGCACGCAGGGTGAGCTGGTTGGCGAGCACCTCGTTGCTTGCCGCCAGATTGATCGAGCCGGACACTACGTTGAGGCTGACGTTTGCCATGGAATTGACAACGGCACCGCCGCCACCCACGAGGTTGCCAGCGGCGACGTCAATGGCGATATCACCGGTCGTGGTAATGCCCGCCGGGTCGACAACGAGCCCATTCCCTTCGAGGATCGTCAGCCCACCCCCGGTGATGGTGGCGGTGAGATTCGAGACGCTCGTGTTGAGGTTCGAGTCGTTCTGGGCCGTGACATTGAGAACGTTGCCGATCACCTGATTGGCGACGGTATTGAGCGTCACGTTGCCGGCGGGAGTATCGAGAGTGACATTGCCAATGCCGCCTGTTCCGCGGGCGGCGTTGATCGTGCCCGGTCCGGAGAGATTGCCGGAGACCATCCTCAGGTTGATGTCTCCACCATTGGCGGAGAGGTTGTCGGCAGCAATCTGGAGGCCGTTGGGCGCGACACCGTTTGCAGCGTCTGCTTCGTCGAATTCAACGACGGTCAGCGACTGGCCCTGGCCAGAGATGTGGCCCTGGATAGCCGAAATCGAGGTCTCTATGAACGAGCTGTTTTGTGCGAAGATCGAGAGCGTGTCGCCGAACAAGACCGTGTTGGTGCCGTTGGCGAAGATTCCTCCGGCGACGGCGTTGAGCGTAATGTCACCAAGTTGACCGGCGAGGAAGTCGGCCTCGTTGGAGAGGGTCAGATTGCCGGAGGACAGGTTGACGGTAATGGTCCCGTTGATCGCCTGGATGCCGGGGGCGTCGATGTAGAGATCTTTCGACTGCTGCACAGAGATCAGGCCGGACTGCGCCACGATGACCGAAAGGTTCGTGACATTGGTGCCGACAATCGCGTTGCCATCGAGCGCGATGACCACGAGATTTTGGGCGGTGATCTGCCCGGCGGACGGCAGGGCGACATTGCCGTTGTCGATCACGGTGAGGACGACGCTGCCAGTTCCGGCATTGATCGCACCCGAGCCCGCAAGATCGCCGAGGTTTGCTGTGATCGACACGTCGCCGTCGACCGTCGTCACGCCGCCTGCGGCAATGTTGATTGCATCGGCATCCACCACGGTGAGCGTCTGCGCTGCGTCAGCGATGCTCGCGGCGATGGCATTGACATTGGTAAGCAGCGACGAACTGTGCTTCGCGTTCAGCGTCAGCACGTTGCCCGACACCTGTCCCGACGAGCTATTCAGCGTGACGTTGCCCTGGCTTGCTTGGAGCACGACATTTTCGGAAGCGCTGATGTTGCCCGACCCCGTCAGGTTTCCAGCCGCCAGCCGCAGGGTGATGGCGCCGGTGACATCGACGTCGTTGGCCGACCGGATCGAGAGATCGTCCGCCTCATCAATCGTGAGTCCGCCCGACGAGATGTTGGCGGAGATGGTATCTACCGCAGTGTTGGCAGCAGAAGTATCACGTGCAGTGAGCGTAAGGAGACCGCCCGCGATCTGGTTGTCGGCGGTGAGAGTGACGTTGCCCTGGCTTGCATTGAGCGACACGTCGGCGGTTCCGGCATCGATCAAGCCGACTCCGGTCAGGTTGCCCGTCGCGACATTGATCGAGATCGCTCCGTTCGTCGTGACGACGTTGGAGACGTCGATCGAAAGGCCTCGCGACGCCTGCGCGACGGTCAGCGTGCTGCCCTCGCCATTGATCTTGGCGGCGACTGCCGTCGCATTCGTGTTGACGGCCGTCGCATCGTTGGCGGTGAGGGAGACCACGTTGGCAGTCACCTGGCCGGCGCTCGCGTTGAGCGTGATGCCTCCCGCCGAGGCGTTGAGCGTGACGCTACCGAGTCCGGCGGAGCCGGCCGCGGTGATGTTGCCCGGGCCGGTCAGGTCGCCAATGGCGACGTTGATGTGGATCAGGCCGCCGTTGGCCGACACGCCGGCGGCACCGATCGCCAAACTCTGTTGCGCGTCGCTGACATCGAGGCCCTGATTCTGGCCTGTGACCGCGGCGACCAACGTTGTGATCGTGGCATTGAGAGTCGAGGCGCTGTTGGCCCGCAGGCTGAGGACGTCACCGATCACCTGGTTGGTGGCCGCCATGTTGACCGCACCGGCTGCCGCGTTCAGCGTCACGTTGGCCGTGCCTGCGTTGATGACGGCGCCGCCGCCTCCCACAATGTCGCCGGTCGTGGATGTGATGTTGATGTCACCAGTTGCGGTCACGTTCGCGGGGTCGATTACAAGGCCGTCCGTCTCGAGAATGGTGAGCCCGCCGGCGGTGACATTGGCCGTTAGATTTGCGGCGGTCGTCACAAGGCTTGAGCTGTCGCGAGCCGTGAGGTTGAGAACGCCTCCAGCCAGGAGTCCGGATAGCGACACATTGCCGCTTGAAACGTTCAAAGTCACCTGGGAGCCGGCGGCGTTGATTCCGCCCGCGCCGGTAAGGTTGCCAGTGAGCAGAGTCAGCGACGTGGGCCCTGCCGCATTGACGTTGGTCGCAATCGAGAGATCGTCTGTCTCTTGGACGGTAAGCCCGCCGCCGGTCACATTGCCGACGAGCGTGTTGGCGGTCGTGTTGACGGCAGAAGCATCAAGGGCAGAAACGCTCACCTGATTGCCGGATACCTGCCCATCGAGGGCGACCAGCGTGATATTGCCCTGGTTGGCGGCGAGCGTGACGTTGCCGGTTGTTGAGATGAGATTACCGGCGCCGGTGAGGTTGCCGGCGGTCAGCGTGATCGCAATGTCACCCGCGGCGGTGATGTCGTTGCCCGCGGTGAGCGTGAAGTCGCCCGACTGGGTGAGCGAGAGGCCGCCGGCACTGATCGCGATATTGGCATCTTGCACGGCCGAGTTGATCGTGGCGGCGCCGTTCGCGATGACCTCGAGCCGGCCCGCGATGATCTGGTTTGACAGCGTGATATTGCCAGCCGAGGCGTTGAGCACGACCGTGGCAGTGCCCGCGTCAATGCCGCCGCTCCCGGTGAGGTTGCCCGCAAGGATGTTGAGCGTGACATTGCCGTCATCTGTCAGAATGCCGGCAAGATCGAGATCTCGCGTCTCAGTGACGGTGAGCGAGTTTCCGTTGCGGCTGACACTGGCATTGAGGGTCGTCACGTTCGTGACGAGCGTCGCATCGTTGGCTGTGAACACGTCAAGCCGGTTCGCCGTGATCAGGCCGAGCGTGCCGGTGGCGATGCCGCCGACGGGCGCGTTCAAAACTGCGTTATGGGAGCCGCCAGTGCCGGCGGTGATCGGGCCATTGATCACGAGGTTGACGGCGACGGTCGGGTCAACGGAATTGAACGAATTGACCGTCACATTGCCGCTGACGGTGACCGCCTTCAGGAGCGTGAGATCGGTCAGGTGATTGATCACCAAATCGTTGCCAGCGCCGGTGACGTTGGCCGACAGCACCGAGTAGGAGAGATTCGTGCCGTTGATCTGGTTGAGGGCAGACCAGTCGAGGCCGTTGCCACTGACCGCTGCGCTCCCATTGATCAGGCCGCCGGCGACGTTGAGCGTGACGTTGCCGGTTCCTGCGCTGATCGCACCGCCGCGGGTCAGGTCGCCCGCGAGCAGCGTGAGCGAGAGATCGCCTGTGGTCGTCGCGCTGGTGACGTTGAGGCCCGACGTCTCAACGACCGTGAGTCCACCGGCCGAAACGGTCGCATTGATCGTATTGACGGAAGAGTTTACGACTGAGTCATTTTGCGTGGTGATCTTCAGGACGTTGCCGACAAGCAACCCGGATCCGCTCGAAGTGACGCCGCCATTGCCGACGTTGATCGTGATGTCATTGCTTCCCGTGCTGCCGGCGGTGACGGTGCCTGCGACAACGAGAATGGCCGGCGACGCGGCGTTGGCTACGCTGAGCGTGATCGAGCCACTCTTAGTTGTAGCGGCGAAGACGGTCAGATCGACATCACGGTTGACCGAGATGGTGTTGCCCGTGCCCGTAACGTTCGCCCGAAGGCCGGAATAGGACAGGTTTGTCTCGCTCGGCTGGTTGATCGCCCGCCAGTCGAAAACGTTGCCCTTAATCCCGCCCGTGCCAAGGATTGAGCCCGGTACATTGAGTGTTACGTTGCCTGGTGCCGAGCCATTGGCGGCATCGATGATGCCGGACCTGGTCAGATTGCCGGTCGTCAGCCGCACTGAAACGTCGCCGCCATTCGTCGTGATGTTGGATGAAAAGACGCTGACCGAACGGTTGGACACGACATTGAACGACTGATTCGCGCCGGAAATCGCTGCGGTGAGGTTGCCAACGCTCACCGAAGTCAGCGATGAGGAGTTTTGCGCGAGGACGTCGAGCACGTTGCCCACCAGGCTGCCGGCACCGTTGACGGCACCATTGACGGCACTCAGCGTGATATTGGTCCGCGTGAGAGAGGTGCCTGCCGAGACGAGGCCGGCGACGTTCAGGCTGCCATTGGTCGATGCGAGCGATACAGTGCCGTACGGAACGTTCACACCATTGATGGCATAGGAGCCGTTGATAGCGACGACGAGGCTGTCCGCGCCACTCACATTGGCCGTCAGATTACCGAACGCCACGTTCGGGTTGGACAACAGTGCGGACCCGTTGGTGGAGGTGTAATTCAGCGAGCCTGCGGTAACGCTGAGGGCGGTATTGGCTCCCTGCTCCACTCGGCCGGCCGAGTTGATCGTGAGCGTGTGGGCAGCGGATGCATCGATAGCACCATTGATCGTGATGTTGGTGCCAGACGTTACGGTGGAGAGGGAGATATTCCCGCTGCCGGAGAACACGTCACCGTCTATGACGAGGCTTCCGGTCTGCGACTGCAGCGAGATATTACCGCTACCGGTGGTCGCGTTGAGGATGCCGAAAGTGCCACCGGATGCGGAACTCGTTGCATTGATGTTCCCCGTGTCGGTGACAGCGGTGAATTTGGTCGTGCGGATGTTGTTGCCGACGTCGATCCCGCTCGTGGCGTTGAGGATGAGTTGACCGATGGTGCCGGTCGAGATCAGACCATTGGCCGTGATGGAGCCATCTTTGGCTTCGATGGCGATCGTGCCATTCACGGAGGATACAGCGGCCGCCACCGCTACCGATTTCGCGGCCGACAGGGAGATATTCGCCAAGGCGGTGCTCGCCGTCAGGTTCGCTGCGACCGTGAGGTTGCCAGAGGTGGTCGAGATTTCGAGCACATTGCCGGAGGAGGAGAACTCGCCACCGAGCGTGAGGGCCTTGGCGTTGGTGAGTGCTAGGTTGCCGCCGACGCTGCCGGCCAGGAATGAGACATTCGTATCAAGGCTCAGGTTCGAAACCGCACCAGCGTTGAGCGTGAGGCCGTTGGCGGTGATCTGGCCCGCTCCGACGACCGTTCCGACGGAAATATTGGGAGCCCAGATCGTGGCATTTCCTGCCGACACGGTGAGCGGTCCGCCGAGCGTGATGGAGGCGGAATCAGACTTGACCGTGGTGCCGATGGTCGACGTGATCGACGAGGCAAGGTTGACGGCGCCATTGGCCTGGATGGCCACGCCCTGAGCGGTTAACGGCGAACCGATCGACACGGAACCGCCCGCCCGCGCGGTGGCGATAAAGTTGCCTGTAAGCACAGTGCTGCCGCCCGAGAGGCTGATCGCGGACGGGCTTGTGAGCGTAAGCGATCCGGCGTTGACCGCGGCGGCGATTGTGATAGGGCCGGTGGCGTTGAGTATGATTGCCTTGCCGGATGCGATTACCGGCGCGCCAATCGAGATTTTGGTGTCTCCCGTGACGGTGACAGCGTTGGCCAGTTGGGAACCGAAGGAAACATTTGCCGGGGCATTGCTGATCACGCCCACATTGACCGTTGGCGTGAGCGGGCTTGCGTCACCGAGAACGATGAACGATGAGGCGGCGTTGCTGTTGCTAGTGATCGTTGCCGAAGCAGTGGCGCTGCCACTGCTGAAACTGACGGTCGGGGCGGCAAAGTAACCGACGCCCCCTGCCGCTGCCCCTGTAACAGTAACCTTATTCACAGCTCCGCTGACAGCGCTAATTGATGGAGCCACGCTACCGGCGGGCGCCAACATGGCGTTGTAGTCTGGATCAGATGTGTCGAGAGTCATTCCTGTCAAGCCGGTGTAGCCGCTGCCGTTTGTGCTCACCGACACGTTGCTTACGACGTTTGCAGTGACGACGATGTTGACGACTGCACCTGTACCGCCGCTGCCGCCGATGAGGTTGATTGGGTAAGACCCATTCGCCAAATTAGATCCGCCGGAAAGCGTCACGGTGGTGACGTTCAGTGTCGAGGTTGCGGTTGCCAGTAATCCGCCTAGCTTTGTATCGGGCGCGAAAGAGCCGCCAGTCAGCGTGACCGTCGGCGCTGTGACGTAGTCACTTCCGCCGGAAAGGACTGATATGCCGGTGACTCTCTGGCCGGTGTAAACGGCGATGCAGCCGACAGTGGCCGTGCTGAACGGCGAACCGGAGATCAGGTTGGGAAGAGACAGGCCGCTATCGGTGCCAACGTAGACGCCGCGG
>JBIIFB010000192.1:0-6848 GCA_044237545.1 Pirellulales bacterium | reverse complement strand
CGTGACCCCCCAGATCATCAATCGGCCCCCCTCACGCGGCATCGCGTCGGGACCAGCCGGGGCCACAAAGATGCTGCGAAACCGCTGGGCAAAAAAGTTGTCGGCCGGAGCGGTGGCGATGCCGCCGGCAAGCGTGATCACGCCCCCGAGGCACGCGGCGGCCAGCAGGCGGCGGGCCCGCGCGGACAGGCCGAACCAGGAGGGGTGGAGTAGCAGCACGCCAACCACGGCCGCTGCCCCGGCGAGCACGGCCAGCCAGGTCGCCCGCGATTGCAGGAGCAGAATCATCACGAGCATCGATGCCGCCGCGATGGCCGCCAGCCCGCGCCATGCTCCGCGGAGGAGCACCACGCCACAAAGACACCACGGCAGCATCAGGCTGAGCATGCCGGCGTAGAGGTTCACGCTCGACATCAGTGCCGTGATCTGCTCCATCGCCCGGCGGCCGTGGATACCCACACCAAGTTGTGTGACGATTTCGTAACCGCCCACGGCGACGCCGATCAATCCGGCGACGATCACCAGCCGAAGGATCTGCTCCTGCCAGCGGGGCACGATCGGCATGAGGAGGCACGACAGGCAGAGCGTCAGAAACGTCGCCAGCGTGCGGAAGACGTCGGTGAATCCGGCAGAGATGTTGAGGGCGAACAGCAGCGAACCGCAGGTGACGAGGAGATAGCCGGCGAAGAGGGGGATGACCGGCTCGCGAAGCACGGAGAAGTCGAGGAGGCGACCGATCTGCGGCAGGCTCACGACGACGACCGACACCGTCAGGCAGACGAGCAAGGCCAGCAGTCTGGGAATCAGGCTGACGTCGATGGCCTCCGAGTCGACCAGAGTATTGAGGACGACCAGCACAAAGCCGAAGAACAGCAGAAACAACGTCTGGGAAACCGGGGCCCCCGTGGAGGCATCATGGCCATGACCATGACTCGGACCGCTGGCCGGGGCGGTATGTATGGAGGACGGCGTATTCAGGGTGTGCGGATGTGTCATGCGAGTGCTGCAGCATGATCCGGATCGTGACGCAGGGGAAGCGCGAACGGCCGGGGCCGATAGCCGAAATCCCGTCTGGCCGCATCGTGATCAAAGACGAGATCCACGTTCATGCGGGCGGCCATTGCAGGCAGGAGTTCGAGCCGCCGCAGCCAGCCCGCTCGTGGCAGCCAGCTCACCAGTTGCAGCCAACTCACCAAGGGGGCGGCGGCCCGGATCAGCGGCAGGGGAATCGTGACGAGCCTCGGATGACGGTCGAGCCAGACAAAGATCCGCTCCACCATCTCCCGGTAGGTGAGCGTTTCGCCGCCCGAGAGTTCGTAGGTATCACTTAGACCTTCGGTGGCGATCGCCGCCTGGCACGCCGCGGCGACATCGTCGGCATGGACGGGCTGCCGCAGGCCTTTCGCGGCGCCCGCCACCGGAAAAAATCCACAGCGGCGGATGAAGCTGGCGATCGCTGCGACATTCCGGTCGTGGAGGCCGTCGTAGATCATGGTCGGGCGGAGAATCGTGGCAGGGATGCCGCGGGCGCGGGCCCAGTCGATGACCTCAGCCTCGGCGGCGGCGAGCCGCGCGGCGAGTGCCCGCTCGGGAGCGGCGGCCGATGCCTGCTTGGTGAGGCGGCTTGTCGACGAGACCGCGATGAGTCGCCGGGCCCCCGACGACTCCATGAGCGGAAAGTGCTCGGGAACGGCCCAGAGCGGGCAGACCGCGATCCACTGCGGGATCGACGTTCGGTCCATGCCGTGACCGGCGGCGAGCCTGTGCCAGCTGACGCCGTCGGTCGCACCTGCCGCACACGCCGCCGCGATGTCCCGGGAAAATGCGAATACCTGGCGAGCGGAGCCGTTTTGTTCGGGCACTCCGGCGTTCACCAGTCTCGCGAGCAACAACCGCCCGACGAAGCTTCTGCCACCCAGCACCCCGACTGCCTCCGTGGCACCTCTGCTCCATGCCATCTGTGGCTATCTGCGCTTGTGCGGTGGGGGTTGGGGGTTGGGGGTTGGTGCAGGATTCAGTGGGCGTCGCCCACGAGAACGCGATCGACAGGATACAGCCGAATCAAGCCCGTGGCTTGTGGTTCAAGACGTCAGCGGCCGGGTCGAGATGGCGATCGGCATCACGGCATGGTCGAGTGGCGTCTGCTGGGCAGACGAACCGTTGCCCTGGAAACGTTCAAGCCGCTGCCGGGCTCCGCTTCGACGCAGGCGTTCGCAGGCCGAGACAGCCTGAATTCGCGTCACGACGGCGGCAAATCTCAGCCAGACGCCGACAGTCACCAGCTGCATGAGCCCGGCTGGATACTGGTGGCGGAAATGTTTGTGGTAGAAGCGGACCATGCCCTTGTGTTTGTGCCACTCCACGAACACCGGCCGTTCGCGGCTGCACTCCCCCTTGAAATGCACGATCGGTGCATCGGGCACGAAGAGAATCTGCCAGCCATGCGACCGCGCCCGCATGCAGAGGTCGAGATCCTCGCAATGCAGGAAATAGCCTTCGTCCATGAGACCGAAGTCGTCGATGGCCGCCCGCGAGACGAGCATGCAGGCTCCAGAGATCGCCTCGACCGACAGTGGTACCCGCGGAAGCGGTTGTTGATGGAGATGAAAGTCATTGAACAGTTTCGGCCAGCGTCGCGACAGGCGGGCGAGACCGAAGGCCCGCACGAACGACCGCCACGGGGTGGGAACGGCCCGGCGGCCCCCGCCCTGCTCGCGGCCATCGGCATAGGTGAGCAGACCACCAGCCATCGCGGCCTGAGGGTTTTTCTCGAGCGACTCGCACAGTCGGGGCAGCGTGCCGGCCGCGAGCACGCAGTCGGGATTGAGAAACAGAAGCAGCGGCTGGGTGGAGAGTTCCGCGCCGAGGTTGCAGCCGGCGGCGAAGCCGAGATTCTCCGCGGAGCGGATCACGTGGAGTCGCGGATGCGACTCAAACTCTGCCAGCACAGGCTCGAATCGTGCCGGATCGGAGGCATTGTCGACGAGCACGACCTCGGCAGCCTGCGCGAGCACCGATTCCAGGCAGTCGGCCAGCAGTCGGCCCGCATTGTGGTTGACGATCACGACGGTGACCGGCGAGAGCACCGCCTGCGGTACAGGCTCATGTCGAGCCACCGCCCGAGGGCGGTCGCCGACACGCGTTTGTTTCGCTGCACGATTCGTCGTTTTCGCAAGCATTTCGGGAGCCCAGCTACTGCGTGCCATTTCGCCTTTACTATGGTGCGAAAATGCCCGCGAGGCACGGAAAAAGTTAAAATAAGAATAGTTTGGAGAAAATGGGCAAGCAAGGATGGCACAAAAATGGGCTGGGGCATATTTTTGACGAAGCACCAGACCAGGTTTCTATGCCCATGAAAAACGGCGAATTCGCTCGAGGCGGCCGCCGAGGATGCCCCCCCTAGGTGGTGTACGGCAGCATTGGACACATAGCGGGCACGGTATCCCGCCAGTCGGAGCCTGAACCCCAGGTCGACGTCCTCGAAGTAGCAGAAAAAGTCCTCGTCGAACCCCCCCACGTCGTCGAACGCCGCTTTGCGATAGAGGGCAGCGGCGGCACAGGGGGAGAAAATTTCGGCGTCCTGGTGATCGGCGGCTGTCAGGCGGCAGCCATGTCCGGCCCGCCACGACAGGCCACTGATGTGGTAGACATCCCCCAGACCATCAATGAGGTCGGGCGTGTCGGCGAGCATTTGCCGGGAGCCAAAGGCCGCGATGTCCGGGTGGGCGCGGGCGGCATCGAGCAGCGCCGAAAGCCAGCCCGGTTCGGGGAAGGCATCGGGATTCAAGACCGCAACGAACTCGTCGTCGCACATCGCAACGGCCCGGTTGTTGGCCGCGGCGAAGCCGAGATTCTCCCCGGCCATGTGAAACAGAATCCGTGGAGCCAGACGGCTGTCCTGCTCGGCCAGTTGCCGTGCTGTGTCTGCCGAGCCGTCCGTGCTGCCGTTGTCGATCACGACGATCCGCGTGGGCAGAATCGACTGTGCTGCGAGGCACGTAAGACATCTCGACAGGCAGTCGCCGCCGTTGAAGTTGACGATGATGACGGCCACGGTTGCGGAGCCACGGTCGTGCATGCGGTTCGGGCTCAGAAAGTCGATGCGCGGGATGCACCGGCCGTGGCGACGGCAAACGGCAGACCGGCGGCATCCTTGATCGAGAGAATCGGCTGCCCGACGAGCGGCCAGTCAATGCCGAGCACCGGATCGTTCCAGAGCACGCACCGCTCGCCTTCGGGCAGATAATAGTCGGTCGTTTTGTAGAGGACCTCCGCGGTGTCGGAGAGCGTGAGAAATCCGTGGGCCAGACCGGGCGGAATCCAGAGCTGTCGGTGATTGTCGGCGGAGAGTTCCACGCCCACCCAGCGACCGCATGTCGGCGAATCGGAGCGGATGTCTACGGCGACGTCGAACACCGCGCCCGCCACCACCCGCACGAGCTTTCCCTGCGGCTGCTCGACCTGATAGTGCAGGCCGCGGAGCACGCCGCGGTGGCTGCGGCTCTGGTTATCCTGCACAAAACCTGCCACCCCGCCGATCGCGGCCTCGAACACGCGCTGATTGAAGCTCTCGAAGAAGCAGCCGCGGCTGTCGCCGTATACCGTCGGCGTCAGCAGCAACACGTCGGCAATGAGAGTGGGGGTGACTTGCATGGGCGCAGGGAGTGTTGCGTGTTTGATGGGCCGGTCAGTTTCGCAAGTCGGTCGGTTTCGCACGCTGGTCATTGTCGCAAGCCGGTCAGTAGACGCGATCCTGCATGATAGCCAGCAGGTATTCACCATAGCCGCTCTTGCAATAGCCTGCGGCCAGGGACGCGAGCTGGGCATCGTCGATCCAGCCATTTCGCCAGGCGATCTCTTCGGGGCAGCAGATCTTGAGGCCCTGCCGCTTCTCGAGCGACTGGATGAACTGCCCCGCCTCCAGCAGGCTATCGTGCGTGCCGGTGTCGAGCCAGGCATCACCACGGCCCAGGATCTCGACGTGGAGTTGTCCACAGTCGAGGTAGGCGCGGTTGACGTCTGTGATCTCGAGTTCTCCCCGCGGAGAGGGCCGGATCTGTCGGGCGATTTCCACGACTTGGCTGTCGTAGAAATACAGACCCGTGACGGCGTAGCGACTCCGTGGCTTCACCGGTTTCTCCTCGAGCGTCTTTGCCCGTCCGGCCGCGTCAAACTCGACCACGCCGTAGCGGTGTGGATCGGCCACGGCGTAGGCGAACACGGTCGCGCCGTCCGGCCGGGCGTCGGCAGACCGTAGCCGCTCCGCGAGACCGTGCCCATAAAAGATGTTGTCCCCCAGCACGAGCACCGACGGACTGTCGCCGATAAAGTCGGCACCGATGAGGAATGCCTGCGCCAATCCCTCGGGCCGTGGCTGAACGGCATACTCGATCCGCATACCCCAGTCGCCGCCATCCCCGAGCAGGCTGCGGAATCGCGGGGTATCGTCGGGCGTGGAGATGATCAGCACCTCACGGATGCCCGCGAGCATGACCGCGCTGAGCGGATAGTAGATCATCGGTTTGTCGTAGACCGGCAGCAGCTGCTTCGAAACGGTTCGCGTCACCGGATAGAGCCTGGTGCCGGATCCGCCGGCGAGAACGATTCCCCTGCGGTTCATGAGTTTGATTCTCCCGAGAGGAGGGTGGCGACGACCTGCTGCACATCGGTCTGCCAGGCGGGCAGGCTCGTCTCGAACGTATGCTGCAGTTTGGCGGTGGCGAGCCGGGAATTGGCGGGCCGTCCAGCGGCCTGCGGCCGTGCCGACGAGGGGATGGGACGGATGCCGCCGGCCGCGACCCGCAACGGGAAGCCGCCGGCCCGGGCCGTCGCCGCGATAAACTCCGCGTAGCCGTGCCAGGAGGTCTCCCCCGAGGCCGTGAGATGATAGAGACCGCTGGCGGGCGGCTCGTGCTCCGCGGCCGCCAGTCTCTGGATCGCGGTGGTTGTGACCGTGGCGATCCGGGCAGCACTCGTCGGCGCCCCGATCTGATCGGCTACCACGGCGACTTCGTCGCGGTCCTGCAGGAGTCTCAGCATGGTGCTGATGAAGTTTGCGCCATGGGCCGCGTAGACCCAGCTGGTGCGGAATATCAGATGTTTGCAGCCGCTGGCCGCAATGAGCTGCTCGCCGGCGAGTTTCGTGGCGCCATACACATTGAGAGGCCCCGTGGGATCGGTTTCGACATAGCGGCCGGGGTGTGTGCCGTCGAAGACGTAGTCGGTCGAATAGTGAACCAGCCAGCCACCGAGCCGGGCCACCTCGTCGGCTATGACCCCAACGGTCTCGGCGTTGATCTGGTGGGCCCGCCCCGGCTCCGACTCGGCCCTGTCTACGGCCGTGTATGCGGCGGCGTTGACCACGAGGTCGGGGGACTCACGTCGCATGATGGCCCGCACGCTGTCGGGCCGCTCCAGATCGGCTTCGGCGCGTCCGCAGGCCACCAGCCGACACAGCGGGGCGAGCACCTGCTCGAGTTCGCGGCCGACCTGACCGCTCCTGCCAAACAGCACGATTTTCATGATGGATACTGCCGATCGATCCACTGCCGGTAGCCGCCGCTGGTCACGTCGGCCACCCAGTCCTGATGGTCGAGATACCAGCGGACTGTCTTGCGGATGCCGGTCGCGAAGGTTTCGGCGGGACGCCAGCCGAGATCTCGTTCCAGCTTCCGGGCATCGATTGCATAGCGGCGGTCGTGGCCAGGGCGGTCCCTCACAAACTCGATCTGATCGGCGTAGCGTCGGCCGTCGGGCCTCGGCTGCTCCTCGTCGAGGATGCCGCAGAGCATCCGCACCACATCGATATTCGCCTGCTCGTTCCAGCCACCGATGTTGTAGGTCTCACC
>JBIIFB010000191.1:0-6861 GCA_044237545.1 Pirellulales bacterium | reverse complement strand
GAAGGGGCTTCGTCAACTCCCGGACAAGTTACAAACTTGCCGCCACGAGGGGTGAAAAGACGGAGCCGGGATCGGCTGAAGCTCGACGAGCGTTGGAATTTCGCCCTGTCAGGGTCGGCACCACCATTTCGCCACGCGGCGAAAGTCCCCGCGAAGGAGACTTCTGCCGGCCCGGCGGACGGAAAAAGCGACGGGCGAAGGGGCTTCGTCAACTCCCGGACAAGTTACAAACTTGCCGCCACGAGGAGGGGCAGAACAGTCTAAGCCAGTCCAGTCAGCCTAGACCTTCCGAAAGAGCGTGCCGCGTTCGGCGGCCTCAAAGCCAAGCTTGGTGAAAAGTTGCATGGCTGCCGCGTTGGACAGCAAGACGTGCGTTTCGGCCACGGTCACGCCCTCCTGTGAAAGGTCGTGCAACGCCTCTGCCACGAGGTAGTGGGCCAGACCCTGCCGCCGCCTGTCGCCCTCGATGCCCACATGCATCAGCCCTGCTGCCGACACGCCCCAGGCGGCAGCCAACGGCTGCATATCCCAGAACGACGCCGTCCCGAGCAGTTCGTCGCCAGCCCCCCGCAGTTCGTAGCGCCGCAGCGCGATCCCGGTCGTGGTGGCGGCCTCCCACCAGGTCCGCCGTGCCGGCTCGTCGATCACCCGCAGCGTGGTCGCGCGGCGAATCGCCAACTGCAGCCGGTTGACCGGCGGACGGAAACCCACGAGGGGTCGCCGCAGCACTCCGATCCTCGCCTCCTCGACATAGCCGGCGCGGCGGAAGACCGCCTGCATCACAGGCGATGAATCGAGGATTCCGGGGAGGTCGGCGCCGCCGTAGAGACCGAGATAAAAGCTCCGCATCTCGGCTGATCCGCCCCCCAACAGCGTTGTGGCGCCGCGACGCCGCAGGTAGTCCTCGCACTGCTGGAGAAGAACATCACCGATTCGCTCCTGCTCGGCATGCGGCACGACGACCACAAGGAGCGTCGTGCCCAGGACCGTGTCAATCGCCGACTGGTCTTCATTCGGTCCGAAGGCGGCGTGCGCGAAGCCGACCACCCGGCCGTCTTCGATGGCGACCATGAGCCCCGTTCTGTCGAAATAGGGTTTTGAAAAGACACATGCCTCCAGCAGGGTGGAGGTCATCGGCTGCATCGCTGACGGTCCCAGATCGGCCGACCTCCAGGCATCGGCCAGCCGGGGCGGATCGTCGTTGCGGAAGCAGCGGAATTCGATCACGCGTGCGACTCCGATACTGGTCCCGCACCAGCCAGCCTGACAAAAAGCCGGCCGTCCTCGGCACGGATTTCATAGGGCTGCTGCCGCACGGTGGCACTCAGGCTATGACGCCCTGTGGTCACGTCGAACTGCCAGCCATGCCAGGGGCATGTCAGCACAACTCCGCAGAGCGTTCCTGTGCCGAGCGGACCGCCTTGATGCGGACACAAGCCATCGATTGCGTGAAATGTGCCTTCGACGTTGGCAATCGCCACCATGCGTCCCCCGGCCACCCGTTCGATGCTCGCGCCTGGCGGGCACTCGGCAACGTCGGCGATCGGGATCCAGTCGTTCATGGGCAAGACCAGCGGTCCAAAGCCGGGTGGAATTGAGCGGGCCGTGCGGAGTCAAAACACAGATCACGCCGCGGCTCGCGTCACTTTAGCCTTTGCGGGTTCTCCCCGCCATCGCCTGTGCACCCACCAGTATTGCGAGGGGGCGCGTCGGATCGAGCGTTCGAGCAACGACGTATACCACTGGGAAATCGCCTTCAGGTCGGCAGTCTCTGGGCCACCCTGGGCCGGATCGGCCAGCCCTTCCAGCCGGAGATCGTAGTCAAACAGTCCCCGGCGACGCGTGGCCGAGCAGACGAGCATCGGGGCCGACGCGGACAGGGCAAACACACCGATCGCCTTGTGCACGCTGGCCGGCCGGCCAAAGAAGTCGACCCAACAGCCCTTGGGTCCGGCTGCCTGGTCGCCCAGCAGGCCGATCGCACCATTGTCTTCGAGCGCCAGTGCGACGTCGGGCGCGCTCCCCTTCTTCGGCAGGATCACCTGCCCGCGTGACTCGCGAAATCTCGTCACAAACCGGTCGAGGAGCGGGTTGTCGAGTTCCCTGGCCACCGAGTAGATGCGAAAGCCGAACACGCCGAACAAAAATGCGGCCAGTTCGAAGTTGCCGTAGTGGCCGGAGAGAATCACCTTCGGTCGATCGGCCCACAAAGCTCTCATCATCGGCTCCATGCCGTGGATTCGCAGGTGACGCCGCCAGGTCGTCTTGCGAATCACCCGCTCTGCATGGGCAATTTCGATCACCATCAGGAGCAGGTGCTCCCACATGCCACGGGCTGCCTCGCGGCTCTGCTCGGGCGTCCACTCAGGAAATGCCTGCCTGAGGTTGTCGCGAACCACCCGCCGCCGGATCTTCACGCGATTGGCGAGCAGATCAGACCACGACCGGGCACACCGCTCGCACAGGCTCCGCGGCATGGCCTGCACCACGCAGATGAGGACACGAACCGCCGTATAGACGAGCGCGTCCACGATCTTTTGTCTGGTCGAACGCGGCATCGACTGTCGTTCCTGACATGGCCTACTGGCTGACGCATCCTTGCGTCTGTGGCGATGATTCTCGCGAACCCCGCTCTGATCATCCAGATCGGTTCCCGTGCCCACCGGGAATCACCGGCCGTCACACTGGGCTGGCCTTGCCGCCGCCCCCCCCCTTTTCAGCCCCCCCCGGCCTGCCCGGGCACGGCCTGCGCCACGACCAGGGCCACGCTGATGGCATTGAACAGGGCGTGCAGGATGGTCCCGGGCACGATCGACCCGGTCTGCCTGGCGAGATAGCCGACGACCAGGCCAAAGAAGAAGAGTGGCACCCAGGCCAGCCCCTGCCCCACATGGGCCGCCGCAAAAGCCAGCGACGACAGCAGGATCGCCGTCACCCCGCCCCATCGAGGCTCGCGGGGTTCGAGCCAGCCCTCGAGCCAGCCTTGCAGAACCTTGCGAAACAGAAACTCCTCGGCGATCGGGGCGGCGACAACCGCTGCGAAGGCGACCATGCCGATGGAGAGGGGATCGTGATGGGCGTTGAGGAAATCGACGATGGCGTGACGGTAGGGCACGATCCGATCGAGCAACGCGGCCATCCCCAACAGCGGCGCGAGCAGGAGCCCGAGCCCCGCCACCGCCAGGGGCAGATCATCCCGCAGCTGTGCCAGACCGAAGCCGAGCGACGACCAGTCCGCCCCCCGCATCCGCAGATGCAAGGTCGTGATGGCGGTCGCGGCCAGCATCGCCACGCTGCCGGCCGCCAGCTTTCCGTGCAATGAGGCATCGACCGGCAGGCTGCTCGCAGCCACCACCTGAAACCCGAGAAAGGTGAGCACCGCCATGGCGACATCGGCTCCGCTCCAGGCTGCGGTCGGATGCGGTCTGCGATCCACGGCCGGGAGGCCGCGCCTTATCCGCCGGACGATCACTGAGAGCACTGCCAGGCACACGCCGAGCCCGCAGGCGGCCAGCCCCCAGACAGCGATCATTTCCTGGACGGACGGCGATTCGATGGCCACGTCGGGGATGTCGATCTCCATCAGTCCCGATCTCCACCGACAGTCTCCGGTTTCGCAAGCATGACGCGGGCCGCGATCAGGTATTCCACACCCGACCAGACGGTCGCCACCACCGCCGCCCAGGCTGCCGCGGTTGCGAGTGTTCGCACGCCCATGCCCCCGACCGTGTGTCCGGGCGATGCCCTGGCAAACAGCTCGAGCGCGATCGCCGCGCACTGCAGCACCATCTTCAGCTTGCCGGAGAACGCCGCGGAAAAATCCCTCCCGGTGCGTTCCATCTCCGCGCGGACGGCCGTGACGACCAGTTCCCGCACGACGACCACCACCGCCATCCACGGCAGGATCGCCGACGCACCGCCCCGGGCGGCCAAGAGCATGAAGCCGCCGCAGACGATCACCTTGTCGACGAGCGGATCGAAGATTCTTCCGAGCCGGCTCACCTGGTCAAATCGCCGCGCCCACCAGCCGTCCACCCAGTCGGTCGAGGCCGCTACCAGAAACAGCACCGTCGCCGCGGCATACCGCTCCTGCTCGATCATGCCAAACAGCACGAGCGCGAGAATGAACCGCGCCGCCGAAAGCATGTTCGGTACGGTCCAGACACGGTTCAGTGAATCAGGCTGCTGCATAACGCTTTTCTAGCAGAGGCTCAACACGATGTGGAGGCGATCATTGCGAAATGCACCAACAAGACGACGCCCAACGCCGGAGCATGGGCAGCCCGAACAACCAGGCAGGGCAAGTTACAAACTCGCCCCCACGGAACACCCTCATGATCGAGGTTTAAGGAGGGCTGCTCGTGGCCCGGGAGCCGGCGTTGCTGCCAAGCGGAGGCAGGATGCCGAAGTGCAGGCAGCATCGAGTGAGCGCAGGGCAGGATGCCCGTAGCGAACGCCCGGCGACGGGGCATGGGCAGCCCGAACAAACAGGCAGGGCAAGTTACAAACTCGCCCCCGCAGCCAGCGACTGGCGGCAGCACGCAGCTCCCCGCCCCGAACTCAGGCCCCATTTCATTCCGCGACAACCGAAACCCTAGCCCACCTCACTCGGCACGCCCGCGAGGTCGTAGCCACTCGACGCCACGATCTCAACCGGGAGGATCCGTCCGGTGAGTGGCCGCGCGGCCGAACTTCCCGGGGCAGTCACATAGACGACGCAGTCGATGTCGGGCGCGTCGGCCTGCGTCCGCCCGATCCACACATCCTCGCGCTCATCGCTCTGCCGGTCGATGATCACGTCGAGCGTCTTGCCGACCTGCCGACGCGCGTGGGCCAGAGCGATCGGCTGCTGCACCTGCATCAGTTCGTCGCGGCGGGCTGCTTTTTCATCGTCGGGCAGATGCCCGTCGAGCCGCGCCGCCGGCGTGTCGGGCTCGAGCGAATAGGGAAACACCCCCACCCGCTCAAATTTCCACTGCTTGGCGAAGGCGACCATTTCTTCGAACTGTTCGCGGGTTTCACCAGGGAAGCCGGTGATGAACGTCGTCCGCAGGACGAGACCGGGAATCCGGCTGCGAAGCTTCGTGAGCAGCTCTTCCGTCGGCCCCCGCGCGACGCGGCGCTGCATCCGCTTGAGCACCGGGTCGCTGGCGTGCTGCAGCGGCATGTCGAGGTAGGGGATGATCTTCGGGCTGGAGGCGATCTTGTCGATGAGGCGATCAGTGAAGTGGATCGGGTAGAGATACATCAGCCGGATCCACTCGATGCCATCGACCTTCTCGAGTTCGTCGAGCAGTTCCACGAGCCTGGGCTCGCCGTAGAGGTCCATGCCGTAGTAGGTCGTGTCCTGCGCGACGATCACCAGTTCCTTCACGCCGTCGGCGGCCAATTCCCTGGCCTCACGGATCACCTCCTCGATCGCCTTGGTGGCATGCTTGCCCCGCATCTTCGGGATCGCGCAGAACGTGCAGGTGCGGTCGCAGCCCTCGGAAATCTTCAGGTAGGCCATGTGCCGCGGCGTGACCCGCATGCGGCCGGAGTCGTCGAGGGCACGGGCCGGTGCCGGCCGGAAGATGCTCCGCTGGTCGCCGAGTCCGCCGATGAGCCGTTCGGCGGCACGGGCGATCTCGTCCCGCGAGAAGACGCCGATCACGGCATCGACTCCCGGCAGTTCGGTGAGCAGGGATTCCTTCTGCCGCTCAGCCAGGCAGCCCGCCACGATCACGCCCCGGGTGCCGCCAGCCCGCTTGAGGTCGAGCATTTCGTTGATCGTGGCATACGACTCCTGCCGCGAGGTGTCGATGAAGGCGCAGGTGTTGACGACCACGATGTCGGAGCCCTGCGGCTCGCCCACGAGTTGCCAGCCGTCCTGCCGAAGGAGCCCGAGCATCCGCTCGCTGTCGACGAGGTTCTTCGGGCAGCCGAGGCTTACCATGGAAAACGTGCCGCGGCACGTGGCCCGGTCGACAGGCTGCGGGGCCGCCATCACGGCAGGTCCGGTTCCACAGGCATCGCCGGTGGCCGTCGGATCCACGATCGGAAGGGATGAGGCGTGCATCATTTTAGGCCAGCCCGCCGATCAGCTTGTCGAGCTCCTCGCGGAGCTTTGGCAGGATCGCGTCGTAGGGGAAGGCGCCCAGCTCGGCCGACCGCTTCTTCAGGTTGACGTGAGTCGGGCCACACCAGAGGCCGAGATCGGCATCGTCAGTCTCACCAGGCCCATTCACACGGCAGCCCATCACGGCGATCGTGATGGCATGATCCTTTGCGTAGGACGTCATCTCCTTGACCTGCTTGGCCAGCTCGATGAAGGCCTCGTTCTCCACGCGGGAGCAGCTCGGACAGCTGATGATGTTGAGCGAACTGAGGCCGTAGTCAACGACCGATCGCACCCGGCCCGCTGCGATGTCACTCAAAATCGCCTGGGCAGCGGCGATCTCCTGGGGCTTGTCGGCATTGGGTACCGTGAGCGACACGCGGACGGTGTCGCCGATGCCTCGGCTGATCAGCTGCTCGAAGGCGATCCGGGTTTTGATGATGCCGTCGGGCGGCATGCCCGCCTCGGTCACCCCGAGGTGCAGCGGCACGTCGGGCCGGGCCTCGGCGAATCGCCGGTTCACCTCGATCACCTTTCTGGGATCGGAATCCTTGAGCGAGACGGCGTAGCGGGTGAAGCCGAGCGAGTCGAGCAGTTCACAGTGCTCAAGGGCGCTTGCCAACATCGGCCCGAGGGAATCATCCTCGGCAAACTGTTCCTTCTTGGCGGGATCGACGCTGCCGCAGTTCACGCCCACCCTCAGGGCACAGTCGTTTTGCGCGGCCACGTCGGCGATGAACCGCACCTTCTCCTGCCACGGCTTC
>JBIIFB010000190.1:0-6862 GCA_044237545.1 Pirellulales bacterium | reverse complement strand
GGCACGAGCCGCGGGATGTTCTTGATGATGATCGGCTCCCGGAAGATCACGCCGCCCAGAATGTTGCGGATCGTGCCGTTGGGGCTCTTCCACATCTTCTTGAGGTTGAACTCCTTCACGCGGGCCTCGTCGGGGGTGATCGTGGCACACTTCACCCCGACCCCATGCTCCTTGATCGCGTTGGCCGCGTCGATGGTCACCTGGTCGGCGGTCGCGTCGCGGTTTTCGATGGAGAGGTCAAACGAGCGGATGTCGATGTCGAGGTAGGGCAGGATCAGCTTGTCCTTGATGAACTGCCAGATGATCCGCGTCATCTCGTCACCGTCGAGATCGACGACCGGCCCTGCCACCTTGATCCTGCCTGCCATAGTGAATCCATGCTCCTGCTGCGGGAATGACGGAAAATCCGCCGGGCCGTGAAGCGAGTAGTTGTACCAAGCCCCGCCCCGGAATTCATGCCGGCGTCACACCACCCGCCGGGTTGGCCTCAAGTGAAGGAATCCCATCGCTCACGCTCCGGGCTTGTATGCGATACCCCACGCAAACCCCGGCGGAATCCCATCGCTCACGCTCCGGGCTTGTATGCGCCTTCCCATAAAAGCCCTCGGCGTAAGCCGGGGGATGATCGATCGACCTGGCACCCCCCTACGCCACCATGGCGGCCAGGATGTCGGCGGCCGTGTCGACCTGCGCCAGTTCGATCCACTCGTCGGCCGTGTGGGCCTGGGCGATTGCCCCCGGGCCAAACACGACGCTCGGCACGCCTGCCGCCGCGAACACGCTGGCATTGGTGCCGTAACGGGCGGCGATCTGCCGCGACGCCACGCCCTGTCTCCCGGCGGCGGCCACAAGCCGGTCGAACCATGAGCGATCGACCATGGCGGGCAGCCCCGCGCTCTCGAGAAAGGGCTCGTCGTGTTCGATCCGTGCTGTGCCGCAGGCCGCTGCGATTCGCTCGATCACCTCGTTGCGAGCAGCCTCGGGCGACTCGCCCGGCACCACGCGACGATCGAGTTCCATCACGACGGAATCGGGCACGAGATTGACCCCCGTGCCGCCGCGGATCGTGCCGAGGTTTAAGGTTGGCGGCCCGCAGGGATGATCGGGATTGCGGGCCAGCAGTTCGCGGGCCAGCGACTCGATAGCTCCGATCGCGCGGCCCGCCGGATAGATGGCGTTCTCGCCCTGCTCCGGAAACGCGCTGTGACAGGCCACGCCGTGCACCCGCATCCGCCACCGCACGGCACCCTTGTGCTGCGTGACGATGTCGAGTTGCGTCGGCTCCGCCACCACGGCCGCCGTCGGCGTGGAGCCGAGCAGGTCACGGGCCGCGAGGTCCGTCGCGGCGAGTTCAGCCGCAGGCGTTGTCCAGAGCCGCGTGATCGCCTTCGCGCCTGAAAACCCAAACTCCTCGTTGACCGTGGCGGTGAAGACGACATTGGCGAGCCGCGGCCCGCCGGACGTCCGCAGGCGATCAATTGCCACGAGCATCGCCGCCATGCCCCCCTTCACGTCGCACGAGCCGCGGCCATACAGCCGGCCATCGCGAACGACCGGCGTGAAGGGCTCGATCGACATGCCGCCGACGGGCACCGTGTCTTGATGGGCGTCCCAGAGGATCGTGGGGGCGTCAGGCACCGTGGCGCCGAGCCGGGCGACCACATTATCGCGGCCGGGCGACACGGGCTGTCGCGCCCATGGCAAACCGGCGGCCATGAACCGCTGGACGAGGTAGTCGGTGACCCGCCCCTCTAAGTAGTCGGGGCCCGACACATCCCGGCCCATGGGATTCACGCTGGGACGGCGGACGAGATCGGCAAGGGTCGCGATAGGGTCAGACATAGCGTTCACCCTACCAAACGGCCCTGCCGACCGGCGAGTTTCCTTTTTTTCTCACGCGATCGGGCGGTGTAGAATGCGAGCATGATCCGCCTGACACTCTTTTCCATGAAGCGAATCTCGCTCGTATTCGCGACGGTAGCCCTCCTCCTGATGGCGGGTGGCCTCGCACGGGCACAGGATGACGCCGAAATCCGCGCCGCGATCCGCCTCTATAAGGAAGCCTTCGATCGCGGCGACGGCTCGGCACTCGCCGCCCTCTGGACAGCCGACGGCGACATCGTCGACGACGAGGGACGGGTGCTCAACGGACGAGAGGCGGTGGGCCGCATCGCCCCCGCGACCGACGACGCCGCCCGGCCGCTGGTTCAGATTCGGGACACGAGCCTGCGGTTCCTCACGGCCGACGTTGTCCTCGAAGACGGCACCGTCGACGTGACGCCCCCCGGCGGAACCGTGCCGCTCAAGGGCTGGTTTGCCGCCACTTGGATCAGACAGGCGGACGGCTGGAAACTCGCCAGTGTCCGCGAATCACAGATTGCGTCACCCCGCGACAGGCCACAACTGGCCGACCTGGAGTGGATGGTGGGTGATTGGACGGTGGTCGAGGATCAGCCCAACCGTGAACCGGCTGCGGCCCCGCAGCCGTCCGCCCCCAACGACCGGCCGGCCATCGATGTGTCGGTCCGCTGGAATGCCACCCGCACCTTCCTGCTCCGCGACATGAAGATCTCGGGCAGGCCGCCAACGAACACCTCCGACGGAGAGTCTGTCGCTGCCTCGGGCGACGGCCTGCCGGCGATGCACATCACGCAGCGGATCGGCTGGGATCCGCTCTCGCGGCAGATCGTGTCGTGGGTGTTTGGCTCCGACGGCAGCCATGGTGAGGCGACGTGGACCCGTGACGACAACACCTGGATCGCACGGACCATGGCCGTGATGCCCGACGGCACGCAGACAGCAGCCCTCAATATCTATGTCTACGACGGCAGCGACCGCTGCACGTGGCGATCGGTGCCCACGCATGTGGGCGGCGAACATGCTCCGCATGTCACCATGACGATGATCCGCAAGCAGGCGGCGGTGCCGTCGCCGCAGGAGAGATCGGCCCAATGACCGCACTCGTGTCGCGAGCAAGACTGCTTCCCGCCGTGATCCTGACGACTGCTGGCATGGCTGGCATGGCTGGCATGGTCGGTCTGACAGGGCTGGTCGGGCTGGCCACGGCCCAGCCGCAGTCAGAACCTGCAGCGGCGGTGGCTAGTGACAGCGACGCTGCAGACGCTGCAGACGCGGACGATTTGGCGAAGAAGGCCGAGATTATGGGCAGCTCGCGGTGGCGGCGGGCTATTTTCGAATTAGGTGAGTGGCTATCAGCCCAGGTGGTCTACACGCCGGCGCAGGTCCGTAACCTTAAGGCCGACTTCAATCGTAAGGTCGAGAAGATGTCGTCACATGATCTTGAGTATTTGCTTGACGATCTCGACGCCAAGTTCAAGATTCTCGAAACGCCCGAGGCCCGTGATGCGAGGTCGTGGATGGGGCAGTATCTCTCGGTGATGTCAGACCAGAAGCGGGCGGAGACGCTCCGGGACGTGCCCAACATCGTGACGATGACCGCCGCGCAGCTCCAGCAGGAGATCCAGAAGATTGAGCAGAAGCGGGGTTCCCTGCAGCAGCGGCAGTCGGCGTTCGACGAGGGACGCCAGCAGCTTGTGCAGCAGGCTCAGGCCGCGCGGCAGCAGACGGCCGCGGCCTCGGCGGCGGCGATGAGCCGGACCGGCGGGGTTTCGTATTCGCCCTACCGCAGCGGTGGCGGTGGGGGTGGGGGCAAGCCGCCCTTTTCCGACGTAGGCGGAAGTGGCATGACCATCTATAGCGGCCCCTTCGGCGCCGGCGTCTCGATGAGCATCGGAAACTTCTAGCCGCCTCTCGCGTGGCGACGAGATTTTATCTTGTTGTTCCCCCGGGCCACAGCAAGTTGAAAACTCGCTGCCACGAAATGCCTCTCCCCCGTGGCGACAAGATTTTATCTTGTTGTTCCCCCGATTCCGGCCACAGCAAGTTGAAAACTCGCTGCCACATGGGAAACCAAGTCTCATCACGTTGAAAACTCGCTGCCACGGCGAGCCTGCCCCCACGCCCGCCGGTTTTCCCGTCAAAAACACCCCGTCTCGTCGCCAGAGCCGCCCGGGGGTATAACTCTGAGGATTATGCCGACTGACCGGTGGCCCTCGCCTCCGGCCTTTTTTGGGCGTCGACTTCGTGACAAATTTCACGAAGTGGTCTCCCGCGGCCGATTTTTACAGTCGGAGAGCCTCCCAGGGCCCACCGGCAACCCGTTTTCTCCGACTTCCTCCCGCCCCGCGGACATCATGGACGCCATCCTTCCCGTCCTGCTCTTTGTCGCCATCGCGGCGGCTGTGTCGGTGGGCTTGTTGGTCACGGCCAGCCTGATCGGCCCGCAGCGGAGCGGGGCCGTCAAGGAAATGCCGTACGAAAGCGGCATGGATCCCATCCATGACACCCGCCGGCGATTCGACGTGCGGTTCCACCTGGTGGCGATCACCTTTCTGGTGTTCGACGTGGAGCTCCTCTTCCTCTATCCATGGGCGGTCGCGAGCCGGTCGGCAGCCGGCATCGATGCCGCCGTGGCCGACGGACTGGTCTCCTGCCGCGGCCTCGTGTACGCGGCCGCCATGCTCTTCATTGCCCTGGTGATCGTGGGATTTGCATACGACTGGCGAAAGGGGGTGTTCCGATGGCGCTGAACATGCCGGGAAGACAAACCGTGCCCGGGAAGATTGAACTGCCCGAAAACGTCGTTGTCAGCCGGCTCGATGAACTGGCCAACTGGTGCCGGAAAAACAGCCTCTGGCCAATGCCCTTCGCCACCGCCTGCTGTGGGATTGAACTCATGGCGACGGGTGCGAGCAAGCACGACCTGGCCCGGTTCGGTGCCGAGGTCTTCCGCTTCAGTCCGCGGCAGTGCGACCTGATGATCGTCGCCGGCCGCGTGGTCATGAAGATGCTGCCCGTGCTGCAACGGATCTGGCAGCAGATGCATGAACCGAAGTGGTGCATCTCGATGGGCGCGTGCGCCAGCACCGGTGGTGTATTCGACACCTACGCCGTCGTGCAGGGCATCGACCGCTTTATCCCGGTCGATATGTACGTGCCCGGCTGCCCTCCGCGGCCCGAGCAATTGATTCAGGCGATCATCGACCTGCAGGACAAGATCCAGCGTGAAGGCACGATCACCGGCCGCGAGTTCGACACCAGCCAGCGGCAGCTCCGCAAACGGGCGCTCGTCGAGTCGGATCAGTTGCTCGTGCTCGACGCCGCCCGCAATCCGATGGCACAGCGAGAACTTTCTGCCGCCGCCCAACGCACCTGAACCGCATGCCTCACCAGGCCAGCCGCCCGATGCCACACATTCCACCCGCCATCGACGACATTCTCACCGCGGTCACCGACCGGTTCGGCCCGCTGGAAACGTCGGTGTTTCGCGGCCAGACCAGCCTGGTCGTGCCCGAGCCGCAGTCGTACGACGTCCTCGCACACCTCAAGGACCAGCGGTTTGATCTGCTTGTCGACGTGACCTGCGTCGACTATCTGGAATATCGCGGCGCGAAGCACCGGTATGGCCTCGTCTACCTTGTCGCGGCCACCACGACGAATCAGCGGCTCACCGTGCGGGTGTTCGTCGACGACCCCGACCCAAGTGTCCGCAGCGTGGTGCCGCTCTGGCAGGCCGCCGACTGGCTGGAACGCGAGGTCTGGGATCTCTTTGGCATCAAGTTCGAGGGCCACCCGGATCTCCGCAGGCTCGTCATGCCCGAGGAGTTCACCGCCCATCCGCTCCGCAAAGACTACCCGCTTCAGGGCCGCGGCGAGCGGCACAACTTCCCCGTCATTACCCGCGACCACAGCTGAACAGCGGCAACGCCACCATGTCCATCGCTCCCTCCGAATACGGCACGTCTTCCTACAGCTCGTCGTCCGCCAATCCCGCGGCCGCCGCCCGCTCCGAAGACTACCTCTGGACGCTCAACTTCGGCCCCCAGCACCCGGCCACGCACACGACGCTGCGGCTGGTGCTCAAACTCGACGGCGAGCGGGTCGTCGATGCGATGCCCGAAATGGGCTACCTGCACTCCGGCTTCGAGAAGATCGGGGAGCATCTCACCTACAACCAGTATGTGACGGTCACCGACCGGATGAACTACATCTCCCCGATGGCCAACAACGTGGCCTGGCATCACGCCGTGGAGAAACTGCTGGGCATCGACCTGACGCCTCGCTGCCGGACGATCCGCACGATCATCGCCGAGCTGGCCCGGATCAGCGACCACCTGCTGTCCAACGGTGCCGTCGGCCTCGACACCGGCGCCTTCACATTCTTCCTCTACGCGTTCTACCAACGCGAAGTGATCTACGACATTTTCGAGACGCTCTGCGGGGCGAGGTTCACCAACAGCTGGACACGCGTCGGCGGAGCCTCCCATGACTTCACGCCACTGGTAATCGAGAAGATTCGCACGTTCGTGAAAACCTTTCCCAAGACGATCGAAGACATGGAGCGGCTGCTCACCCGCAACCGTATCTTCGTCGACCGCACCAAGGGCGTGGGCGTGCTCTCGAAGGAGGAGGCGATCAATGCCGGGGCCAGCGGTCCGGTGGCCCGGGCCAGCGGCGTGACCCGCGACCTGCGGAAGGACGAGCCCTACCTCGCCTACGAAGACTTCGATTTCCAGATCTGCTGTGCCTCCGCCGGCGACTGCTATGCCCGCTACCTCGTGCGGATGGCCGAGATGCGTGAAAGCCTGAAGATCGTCGCGCAGGCCATCGACAGCATTCCCGCGGGCCCTCTGAACGTGGGCATCGACCAGCGAATGGCCCTGCCCACCAAGCAGCAGGTCTATTCCACGATCGAGGGCACGATCTCCCACTTCGAGCTCTCGATGAGCAATCGCGGCTTCGAGGTGCCCTGCGGCGAATCGTACGGTGCCACCGAGGCGCC
>JBIIFB010000189.1:0-6880 GCA_044237545.1 Pirellulales bacterium | reverse complement strand
AATACGCCCCACGGCGAAAGTCCCCGCGAAGGAGACTTCTGCCGGCCCGGCGGCGGCAAAGGCGGCGGCACAGGCGGCAGAACAGGCGGCGGTGCGAGGGGCAGCGTCAACTTCCGGACACGTTAAAAACTTGCCGCCACGAGGGACCATTTTAAGGACAACTCGAGTCGTTCCACCGCCTCATCTTGCGGAAAATGGCCAAATGGCTATCCTCTGACGTTCCGTTCCCCATTCCGTCCTTCTTCCTACGAGTTGTTCCTGTGGCACGTTCCTGTCAGGTCTGCGGCAAGGGTTTTTCCGTCGGCAACCAGGTCACTATTCGCGGCAAGGCGAAGTACCTCGGTGGCGTCGGTACCAAGGTAACTGGCATCACACGCCGGAAGTTCAAGCCTAATCTGCAGCGACTCCGGGTCACGATCGGAAAAGGTACCAATACGTCGTTGCTCGTCTGCACGCAGTGCATCAAGGGCGGCAAAGTGACAAAACTCGTCCGCCAGAAGCCGTTCCGTCTCCCGACCGTTGAGAAGTCGAAGACCGTCGCCGAAGAGGCAGTGCCGTCGGGTCCGCGGGCTCGGCCCTGATCGGGGAATCCTGCAACACGAGGAATTCTGGAACAATTGGTTCGTCTCGGGATCGGACCGACGCTTCAACGTGCTCCTGTCGATTCCTTCCGATCTGATCGGCCACCACAAGAAATCCGAGCGAAAGCGTGAGCACGCCCCAACAATCGCTGACGGCCAAGGACGTCGCAAAAGTTGGCCTCCTCGCGCGGCTCGCACTCTCCGATTCCGAACTCGAGCGGATGACGGGCGAACTCTCCAAGATCGTCGGCTTCGTATCGATGCTGGGTGAGATCGACACGTCCGACGTCGAACCGCTGGCCCATCCTCTCGACACGCAAAACGTTTTCCGGGACGACGTGCCCGCCGCCTCGCTCTCCACGGCCGAGGCCCTGCAGTCGGCGCCTCGGCACGATGGTGCATGTTTTCTCGTGCCGGCCGTGCTGGGCGATTCAGGAGCGGCGTAACCGTCAACCCTCCGCCGGCCACCCTCTGCCGGCCAGAGCTTTTTTCGCCGATCTTCTTCAACTACGCCCGATCGACTCCGCTTCATGCAACCACTCGACCTTTCCGCAGTTGATCTCGTGGCCGCCCTGCGGCAGGGCGACATCACGGCCGTGCAGTGCACGTCGGCCTTCCTCGACCGGATCGAGGCGACCAACGGCACGATCAACGCTTTTCTTGCGGTCGACCGCGAAGGGGCACTCGCCAGGGCGACCGACATCGATGCCCGACGAAAGGCGGGGAAGCCGCTGGGGCCGCTCGCCGGCCTACCGATCGCACTGAAGGACGTGCTGTGTACGTCCGACATGCCCACCACCTGCGCATCGAAGATGCTGCAGGGCTTCCGGCCACCCTACGACGCCGACGTGGTCACCCGGTTGCGGATGGCCGACGCCGTCTTCGTGGGTAAGACCAACATGGACGAGTTCGCCATGGGCGGATCGAACGAAAACTCGGCGTTCGGACCAGTCCGTAACCCGTGGGATCTGTCGCGGGCCCCGGGTGGCTCGAGCGGCGGCTCGGCGGCCTGCGTGGCGGCCGACATGGCTCCTGTCGCGATCGGCTCCGACACCGGGGGCTCGATCAGGCAGCCTGCCGGACTCTGCGGGATCACCGGACTCAAGCCTACGTACGGCCGTGTCAGCCGCCGTGGCCTGATCGCCTTTGCATCGAGTCTCGACCAGATCGGCCCGATGGCCCGCAGTGCCGCTGACTGCGCCCTGATCATGGAGACGATCGCAGGCCACGATCCGGGCGACTCCACGTCGCTCTCCGTCGACGTGCCGCGGTATACCGACCTGCTCGACAAGCCGCTGGCCGGCGTCCGGATCGGTCGTGTTCCAGAGCACTATGCCGAGGGACTCGATCCGGAGGTGGCGAAGGGCGTGGAAGAGGCATTTGCCGTGCTCAAGGCGGCCGGTGCCACGGTCCACGATGTGAAGCTGCCGCATGCGAAGTATGGCATCCCCACCTACTACCTGATCGCGCCCTGCGAGGCATCGAGCAATCTCGCCCGCTATGACGGTGCGCACTATGGACACCGGGCCGAGCCCGGGAAGGGCCACCAGGCCGAGCCCGGCCTCAAATATCGGGCCGAGCCCGGGGGCCATGCCACGAAAGGCGCCGGTTTCGAATCGCCGCTCGTCGAAATGTATTGCCGCAGTCGGGCCGAGGGCTTCGGACCCGAAGTGAAGCGGCGGATCATGCTCGGCACCTACGCCCTCTCGTCCGGCTACTACGACGCCTACTACGCCAAGGCGCTGCGGGTCAGGCGGCTGATCCGGCAGGACTATCTCGACGCCTTCCAAACAGTCGACCTGATCGGCGGTCCGGTCTCGGCCACGCCCGCGTTCAAGCTCGGTGAAAAGACCGACGACCCGCTGGCGATGTATCTGGTCGACCTCTACACGGTCGGCACGAATCTCGCGGGCGTGGGGGGCATCTCGTTTCCCTGCGGATTCACGAAGTCGGGGCTGCCGATCGGGTTTCAGCTCCAGGCGCCGCCACTCGCCGAACCGCTGCTGCTGCAGGCGGCCGACCGTTTCCAACGGCTGACCGACTGGCATCGCCGCCGACCCAAGGCGATCGGGGAGGCCAAGGCATGAGCACTGTCACCCCCTTCACAACGATCATCGGCCTGGAAGTGCACGTGCAACTGATGACCCGCACGAAGCTTTTCTGCGGCTGTTCGACGCGGTTTGGCGCGGCACCAAACACCCAGGTCTGTCCGACCTGCATCGGTCTGCCCGGATCGCTGCCGGTGATGAACAGGCAGGCGTTCGACCTGGCCCTGAGGTCGGCCATGGCCCTCGAGTGCCGCATCGCTCCGTTCACGAAGTGGGACCGCAAAAACTACTTCTATCCCGACCTTCCCAAGGGCTATCAGATCAGCCAGTTCGATCTGCCGTTTTCGAGTGACGGATCGCTCGAGGTGGTCGATCCGAAGGGGGCCTTCGAGCCGCGCCGCGTGGGCATCGTTCGCGTGCACCTCGAAGAGGACGCCGGCAAGAGCATGCACGACGAGGCAGCCGGGACGGGCGACACCCGCATCGACTTGAACCGCGCCGGCACGCCGCTGTGCGAGATCGTGACGCAGCCCGACCTCCGCAGCCCGCAGGAAGCGCGGGCCTGGCTCAACGAGCTGAAACTCCTGCTTGTCTATCTCGGGGTCAGCGACTGCAATATGCAGGAGGGGAGCCTCCGCGTCGACGCGAACGTCAACCTGCATATTCCGCAGGCCGATGGCCGCGTCGCCAAGACGCCGATCGTCGAGATCAAGAACATGAACAGTTTTCGATCGGTCGAACGGGCACTCATCTACGAAACCGCCCGACAGTGGGAGGAGTGGCAGGCGACGAAGGTCGAGATGGGCAAGACCCCGAAGCAGACCCGTGGCTGGGACGATCCCGCCGGCATCACGCGGGCCCAGCGGCAGAAGGAGGAGTCGAGCGACTACCGCTATTTTCCGGAGCCCGACCTCGTGCCGGTGACGGTGACTGAACAGCAGATCGCCTCGATCCGCGGGAAAATGGGGGTTCCACCCGTCTCCCTCCGCAAGACGCTCGCCGCAACGTGGAAGATCTCGGCCTACGACGCCGATGTGCTCGTGAACCAGGGCCCCGAACTGGTCGAGTACTTCGAGGATCTCGCCACCCGCGTGGGCGAGGGCAAGGTGGCCAGCAACTGGATGCAGCAGGACGTGCTTCGCGTGCTGAACGAGACCAATGGCACCGTCGCCACCTTTCCGGTCCGGCCCGCGGGCCTGGCCGATCTGATCGGCCGCGTGGTGAAGGGCGACTTCGATACCAGCCGCGGCCGCGAGATCTTCGCGGAGATGGTGACGAGCAGCCGGTCGGTCGACGAGGTGGTGGCGAGCCTGGGTATCTCGGCCGTCAGCGACGATGACGTGATCGCGCTCTGCCGGGAGTTGCTGGCCGCCAACCCAAAGATCGTGGCCGACGTGAAGAGTGGCAAGGAGCAGGCCGCCGCAGGCCTGATCGGACAGGCGAAGAAGAAGAATGCCAACGTCAACCCGGGGAAGGTGCGGGCCGTCTGCCTGGACCTGATCCGCGGGATGGAGTGACGGCCGCCGCGGGCAGCGTTGCAGAGGTCGGCGTTGCAGAGGGTAGAGGACGGCAAGCGGCATGAATCGCGTCGTCACGCTCACCACCGACTTCGGCTCCGGGAGCGGGTATGTGGCCGAACTCAAGGGCCGGCTCCTGCATGCACGGACTGCGTTCACGCTCGTCGACATCTCCCACGACGTGCCGCCGCACGACATCCGCGCCGCCGCGTGGCTGGTGGGGCAGGGCTGCCCGGCGTTTCCACCGGGCACGCTCCATATCGTGGTCGTCGATCCCGGCGTGGGCACCGCCCGCGGTCTCGTCTGGGCCCGGCTGGGCACTCCCGAATCGCACCAGGAATTCCTCTGCCCAGACAACGGCGTGCTCTCGCTGGCGGTTCAGCGGCTGCCGCTGATGGCGGCCCGCAGGCTGCACGTGCCGTGCGACGCGGCGGCAACATTCCACGGCCGCGACGTGCTCGCGTTGGCGGCCGTGCGACTGCTGGAGAAACTCGATCCAGATTTGCTGGGCGATCCGCTCTCCACACTCGCGGGGCTGCCGTGGCCCATGCCGCTGGAAACGCCGACGGGCATCCACGGTGAAATCATCCACATCGACGCCTTCGGCAATCTGGTGACGAACCTCCCGGCCTCGCTCCTGCCGCAACTTCAAGCCGCCGGCCGGCTCCGCGTCGGCCAGCACGAGATCACGGCCATCGTGCGGACCTACGGCGAAGCGGTCCCGGGCACGGCCGTGGTGCTCGTCGGCTCACAGGGCTTCATCGAGGCGGCGATCGTGGAGGGCCGTGCCGACGAACGGTTCAACGCCCGCATTGGCACACCGGTGGCCATCGATTCAGGGGACTGTTGAAGGCTTCAACGCCCTTATAAGCCTTACCGGCCAGACGACGCACATCGCGAGGCAGCCGCCGATACAGTCGCCAGAAGTCACCAGAGGCGATACTGGGAATCCTCACGGCGCCCTCTCACTGCCTTCATCTTCCAGCACCGTCTCCAGCGGCACACACATGCCCGCGGCAGCATCCGCCTTCGACTGTTCGACGACTCGGTCGAGGCGGCCGTTCACTGCATCGGCCCTCATTTGCTGATCCCATTCGTCGTCAACGGCAGGAGCGAGCCGAGCGTGAGTGACACTCCGGCGAGCGGTTCGCGGCCGGTCATCGCTCCGCCGCACGCAAGCGGCTCTGACGGCTCCACCACATCCTGCTCCGTATACCGCCCGCCTTCAGGCCGGCGAAACCGGTGCGTGCGACGGGTCGCCGCGTCGATCACCCAGACCTCGGGAATATCGTGCGCCGCATAGAGCGGCACCTTCACGCCGAGGTCGAATGCCAGGCTCGTGTCTGCCACCTCGATAACCAGCATGACGTCTGCCGGCCCCGGGTGGGCCGTGCTGTAAAAATCCTGCCGCGATGTGAGGACCGCGATGTCGGGCTGCGGCTGGCTCACATCATCGAGGGCGAGGGGATCCTGCACCCCGAGCAATGCGATTCCTCCGATGCGAGACTCGAGAAACTTTGTGATCGCACGCACAAGCGCGGCGTGCAGGCTGCCGATGGGCGACATGTCGATGATCTCTCCGTTGATCAGTTCGACCCTGTCCTCGGGCGCGAAAATCCCCGCCTCGCCCATCCGCCGGTAGTCGGCCACGGTGAGGCGATGCCGCGACGGAGCGGAACTGTCGGCGGGCAGCGTGGCCATGGTGTTGATTCCGGGGTGTTGATTTCAACAAGTTGGTTGGCTGAAGGGAGCGGCCAGGGCAAGCACGGACGCCTCACGACACTCTATCGTACGGCCCCCGCTGGGTGGAACTGGTAATGAGACGCAGCGGCTGCCGCCGGCTGGAGCGTCACTCGGCGGTGTAGGCGTCGATCTCGCCGACCACCGCTCGATACAACATCAACCATCGCGGGGCAGGAGCGGCTCAACGGCGGTGAGAATCGCTCGTGATTTCTCGATCGCCTTGGCCGCACTGGCTCTCGATGCCTCCGCCACTCCACCGTAATCAGCCGTTTCGCGGAGCTCCAAGAGAAAGTCGTAATCCCGCCCGAGTTCCTGCGGTATGAGCCCCGCCTGGATGAGATCCCGATGCAAAGCCGCCCGTACCGCCGTGTGCTTCGTAAAAGACAACCCCCGCGCAGCGAGAACGGCCGTCACACCATGAAAGGCGGCATAGTATGCCCGTGACGCCGCCGAATCCGGATCCATATCCAGAAGGGCGCTGGCAGCGGCCAACGACCGCTGCGCTTTCGCCCATTGACCTCGCATAAACTCCTTCATGCTGCCACGCCCGTGCGACGCAGCTCACGCAAAAGCGGGCTGTCGCCGCCTTCATACACCTCGCGCAGCAACGGCTTCACGCTGATCCGCCTCCCGATGCGAACGGCAAGGGGGTAGACGGCGGTGAGCGACCGCTCTAACTCTTCGCCATAATCGACGGCCGGCCCTTCAAGAACGACCACCAGATCAATGTCGCTTTCAGGGAGGGCTTCCCCTCGAGCCTCAGATCCGAACAGCAGCACGGCCTTCAAGCGGTCGCCATAAGCTGCCGCGAGACATTTTTTTGCTTCGCTGAGAATCGATGGCGGGTGCATGGAAGGAATGCCTGTAGCCGACCAGACAACGGACGTCTCCCAACATTCTAACCCAGCTTCCCGCACTGACCGCGGCGAGCACGAAACTCCGGGGATTGCAGCCCCAAACGACACGGAACCTTTCTCTTCGCACCTACTCC
>JBIIFB010000001.1:0-60342 GCA_044237545.1 Pirellulales bacterium | reverse complement strand
GTTCGATCCGTGGCCACGAGTTTTTAACTTGTGGAATCGATGCCAGGGACACGGACAAGTTAAAAACTTGCCGCCACGGGGGAAGGCGAGTCCTGTGCCGAACAGGATTGATCCCGTCCCCATTTACGGGCACGGCGGGAAAGCGGAAATCGGAAAACAGCAGGCGAAAGGCAAAAGTAGTGACCTGATGATATTTAAATCGTGTGCGGTCGTGACGGTTCTTGTGATGGTCGTGGCAGGCGCAGCCGCCGCCGATGACGCACCGCCGGCCGCGGCACCGCCGAGCTTCCGCAGCGACGTGATGCCGGTCTTCTTCCGGGCCGGCTGCAATGCCGGCACCTGCCACGGTTCGGCCCGCGGCAAGGACGGCTTCATGCTCTCCCTCTTCGGCTACGACCCGAAGGGCGACTACGACCGCGTCGTCACAGACATCGCCGGCCGCCGCGTCAACGCGGCAATCCCCGAGGAGAGCCTGCTCCTGCTCAAGGCTGTCGGCGCAGTGCCCCACACCGGCGGCAAGCTCTTCGATCACGACAGCGACTACTACAAAACACTTCACCGCTGGATCGCGGCGGGCGCCCCCGACGACTCCGTCATGCCGCCCGAGGTCGTCGGCATCTCGCTGCCGAAGGAGAGCGTGGTGTTCAACAAGGTGGGCGGCCACGGCACCGCCCACGTCACCGCGACCTACAGCGACGGCACCTCCCACGACGTCACGAACCTCGCGAGGTTCTTTTCCAACAACCCCAGCGTCGCCACGATCGATAGCAATGGCGTGGTCACCGCCGCCGGCCCGGGCGATACGAACGTCTTCGCCCGCTACAGCCGGTTCACCGTCGGCGCCGAGGTGATCGTGCTGCCGCCAGACGAAGGCTTCGCCTGGCCGAATCCGCCGACCAACAACTTCATCGACACCCTCGTCTTCGACCGGCTCCAGAAGCTTCGCATCATCCCGTCGGAGCTCTGTGACGACGAGACCTTTCTCCGCCGCGTCATGCTCGACCTCGTGGCCCGGCCGCCGACCGTCGAGGAATACCACGCCTTCATGACCGACACCGCCACGGACAAGCGGGCGAAGACGATCGACCAACTGCTCGCCACCGACGACTTCGCCGACTTCTGGACCGCCCTCTGGGCGGAACAGCTCCGCGTGATCGGCGGGCAATACGCTCCCGAAGCCACCCACGTGAAGGCGGCCCACACGTTCTACGAATGGATTCGGGAGCAGATGCGGTCGGACCGGCCGCTCAACGAGTTCGTGGCGGAGATGGTGGCCGCATCGGGCAGCAACATCTCCGACGGCCCGGTGAATCTCTACACGATGCTCGTCCACAAGCCGAAGCTCGAGCCGAAGGCCTTCGCGGCCGACGTTTCGCAGGTGTTTCTCGGCGTGCAGATCCAGTGCGCCGAGTGCCACAACCATCCGTTCGACCGCTGGACGATGGACGACTACTACTCCTTCACGAGCTTCTTCACCGGCATGGAGCGGAAGCCGGGCGTCGAGTCGCGGGAGCGTCGGATCTATTACAACCCGAAGGCGGCTCCATCGAAGCATCTCGTCGATGGCCGTCCGATGCCGGCGAAGGTACTCGGCAGTGTCGAGCCAGTGCCGGCGGGCGGCGATCCGCGGCCGGCGCTCGCCGCGTGGCTGACGGCTCCCGAGAACGAGCTATTCAGCCGCAACCTGGCCAATCGCATCTGGGCGCAGCTCCTCGGCCGGGGCGTCGTCGAGCCGGTCGATGACGTGCGGGCGAGCAATCCGCCGGTGAATGCGCCGCTGCTCGACGCTCTCTCGAAGCGACTGGTCGAGTCGAAATTCAACCTGCGGAGCCTCGTCCGCGACATCTGCAACTCGCGGGTCTATCAGCTGGCCGCGAAGCCGAATCAGTCAAACGATCGTGACACCCGGCAATTCTCCCACGCCCATCTGCGGAAGCTGCGGGCCGACGTGCTGATCGACTCGATCGTCACGGTGACGGGCGTTCCGTACCACTTCTCGAGCGCCAACGCCTTCCCCGAAGGCACGCGTGCCATCGACTATTTTCCCATTACCGACGGCGGCACGGGGGGGCCACGGACAGGCGACTCGTTCTTCGAGACGTTTGGCCGTTCGACGCGGGCGACGATCTGTGCCTGCGAGACCAAACAGAATCCCACGCTCTCGCAGGCGCTCCACATGGAGGTGGGCCAGACCATCCGCGACCGGCTCGCGGCCGGGGGCGTGATCAAGAAGCTCATCGAGACGAAGTCGACGCCCGAGGACATCCTCGACGGGCTGTTCATCCGCACCCTTTCACGCCGGCCGAAGACCGACGAGATGACCGCCCTCCGAGAGCTCGTGGGCGAACAGGTCAAAGACCCGGCCGTCTACGAAGACATCCTCTGGAGCATGCTCAATGCCACGGAATTCAATTTCAACCACTAGCTCTGAGTCCGTTGGCACACGGTGTCCCCGGGCTTCCGCCCGGGGCTTTCTGGGGGATGGTGCGCACCGCTGGACAAGAAGCCCCCGGCGGAAGCCGGGGGACTCCGTTGGGATCCATGTTTTTCAACTGATCTGCGCACTGCTGGTTCTCACCTCCAATGTCGCCCGCGGCGAGGAATCGAAGCCGATCACCTACGAGGATCATGTCGCGGCGATCCTCAAGAAGCACTGCGCCACCTGCCACGGCGACGGCAAGCAGGAGGGCGGTCTCTCCCTCGTGAATTACGCCGGCGTCATGAAGGGCGCCGGCGGCGGCGAGATCGTGGCGGCGGGCCGCTCCGGCAGCAGCCGGCTCATCGAGGTGATCACGGCCCCCGACGACGGCGACCGGATGCCCCCGGAGGGTGACCGCGTTCCGGCCGATCAGGTGGCTCTCATCAAGACTTGGATCGACACCGGCCTACGTGAGAACGCCGGCAGTTCGATCGCGGAGATGCGCACGCTCGGCTTCAAGCCCGCGGCCCCGCAGCAGGCGGCAAGCGGACCTCCGCCGGTACCGCAGCCCGACAAGCTCCCGGCCTTCGAACGGCCCAAGACGATCCGCCCGTATCCCGTGCTGGCGCTGGCCGCGAGCCCGCGAGCGCCGCTTGCGGCCAAGGCCTCCTACGGGGCGATCGACCTGATGGCATCGCCCGACAAGAGCTACGGCGCGATCGCGTTTCCGGAAGGGGAGCCGCTCGTGCTGAAGTTCAGCCCCTCCGGCCGCGTGCTCCTGGCGGCGGGGGGCAAGCCGGTGCAAAACGGCGCCGCGGTGCTCTTCGACGTGGCGACCGGCAAGCGGCTGGCGTCGGTCGGCGACGAATCTGACGCCGTGATGGCGGCCGATCTCTCGCCCGATGAGTCGCAGATCGCGATCGGCGGCTCGAGCCGAATCGTGAAGATCTTTTCCACCGAAACTGGCAAACTCCTGCACACGCTCACGAAGCACACCGACTGGGTGACGGCGGTCGCCTTCCGCCCCGATGGCAAGCTCCTGGCCACTGGCGACCGGATCGGCAACATCCATCTCTGGGATGCGAAGAGCGGCGGCGTGGTGCTGCCTCTTTCAGAGCATAAGAAATCGGTGCGTGCGCTCTCCTGGCGGAGCGACAGCGGCGTCGTGGCCTCCTGTGGCGAAGATGGCACGATCGTCTGGTGGGATGTGAAAGACGGCTGGCCGGTGATGAACAAGCCCAATGCCCATGGCGGCGGCGTGCTCGACGTGGTGTTTGGCCCCGCGGGCGAATTGGCCAGCTGCGGCCGCGACGGCCAGGCGAAGCTCTGGGCGGCCGACGGCAAAGAGCTGAAGAGCTTTCCGATTGCCGACGCGCAAGCGAAGGCTACCCCCGGCGTGAAGCTCCTGCCCACGCGGGTCGCCCTCTCAGCCGACGGCTCCTTCCTACTGGCCGGCGACTCGGCCGGCCAACTCCACGCCTGGCCCACGAAGTAGCAGTCGCAGCATCCCCCGGCTTACGCCGGGGGCTTGTATGGGATCAATACAAGCCCTGAGCGTAAGCGACGGGATCGACCACCAGCCGACACTCCTGGAACGGAAGCGATTTTCACTGCACTTAGGACAGCTTCGGTGGCGGGATTGCATTCTCTTCCGTCCCCGAACGGATCATGAAGCTTCCTCACGCTAACCGCCCCATGAATCTCGCCGAACTCACCTGGCCCGAGATCGCCGCACTCGCCCCGCACACGCCCGTCGTCGTGCCGATCGCGGCCATGGAGCAGCACGGGCGGCACCTGCCACTGGCGACCGACAGCATGCTCCTGGGCGAGGTGGTCCGCCGCGTCGAGCCGCGGCTGTACGATCAGGTGCTTTTCTGCCCACTGCAGTGGCTCGGTAACTCGCACCACCACCTCGAATACGCCGGCACGCTCTCGGCGGGCCCGCGGGTCTATCTCGATCTCTTGAGCGACCTGCTCGAAAACCTGCTCACCCACGGCTTCCGCCGGATCCTGTTCTTGAACGGCCACGGCGGCAACATCACGCCGGGCAAGCAGGCGATCTTCGAGGCCCGCCAGCGGCACCGCTCCCGCGCCGACCTGCTCCTGCTCTTCGCCAGCTACTGGGATTTTGCGAAGCCGGAGCATGGCCGCGACGACCTCGTGCAGTCGGCGGTCGGCCATGCCTGCGAATGGGAGACGTCGATGATGCTCGCCATCCGGCCCGACCTCGTGAAGCCATTTGAGTCGCTTGAAAACCGCGACATGGGCTACAGCTTCGAGCCCGCCTACCGCGGCTGGATCACGCAGGAACGCCGGCCAAACGCCGCCGACGCTCCCGGCCATCTGGGCGACCCGCGGCATGCCTCCGCCGAAAAGGGCGAATACCTCTTCACGCACTACGCGGCCGGCGTGGAGGCCTTCCTCAAAAAAGGGATTGCCTGGGACGGCCACTCGTGGGAGTTTCCCCCGCGACTATGACCTCGTCCGACGACAGACAGCCACTCCGTGCCTGGCAGTGGTGGGTGAGTAGACTGTTGCTCCTGGCCACGATGCTCAACTACATGGACCGGCAGACGCTGGCCAACCTCTCGGTGCGGATCACCGACGAACTCTCGCTCTCGCAGGAGCGGTATGGCGACCTGGAACTGGCCTTCGGCTGGGCGTTCGCCGCAGGCTCGCTCGCCTTCGGCATCCTCGCCGACAAACTGCCGGTGCGATGGCTTTACCCGGCCGTCGTGATCGGCTGGTCGGCAGTCGGCGTGCTCACCGGATTCTCGCAGGGCTACGGCTCGCTGCTCGTCTGCCGGACGCTCCTGGGATTTTTCGAGGCGGGGCACTGGCCCTGCGCCCTCCGGACGACCCAGGCCGTGCTCGCGCGAAAAGACCGCATGATGGGCAACAGCCTGCTGCAGAGCGGCGGCGCGTTTGGCGCGATCATCACGCCGCTGGTGATCCGCGCGATCGTCGGCAACGACACGAGCACAGGCGCCTGGCGGCCGCCCTTCGTCGTCATCGGCCTCGTGGGGCTGGCATGGGTGGCCGGCTGGATGGCCACGATCCGCGCAGGGGATCTGAACACGCGTCCTGAGGACGCCGAGCAGGGGGGAGTGTCACCGCCATCCACGCAAAACGTCTGGTGGGAGGCCTGCGCCGCCAACCGCCGGTTCTGGGCGCTCGTGCCGATGGTCGTCTGCATCAACATCACGTGGCACCTGCTGCGGGCCTGGCTGCCGAAATTCTTGCAGCAGGGCCGCGGCGCGACGGAGGCCGAGTCGCTCTTCTTCAACGCCCTCTACTACGGCGCCGCCGACATCGGCTGCATCGCCGCGGGAGCCGCGAGCCTCTGGCTCGTGAAGCGGGGGATGGAGGTGCACCGCTCCCGGATAACCATCGTGGCCGCCTGCGCCTGCTGCTCGGCGGTGACGCTGCTCGCAGCGACTCTGCCGCTGGGCTACGGCCTCTATGCCACGCTCTTGGTGATCGGCGCCGGCGCCATGGGCCTCTTCCCCTGCTACTACTCGCTCGCGCAGGAGGTGAGCCCGCGGCATCTCGGAAAAACGTCGGGACTGCTGGCGGCGATCGGCTCGCTGGTGGCCTCGCCCTTTCAAAAGATCTTCGGCCGGCTCGTCGACCAGACCGGATCATTCGATACGGGGCTGGCCCTGGCCGGATGTGCCCCCGCCGTGGCGCTGGCGATTCTGCTGGCCTGCTGGCCGGCCGACAAGGAGGAGTGATCAAACGATCCCGCCTTCCATCACGGTTTGCGTGGCCGTGCCGCTGGCCTTGCCGAAGGGGCTGCCGTCGGCCGTTCGCTCGACGATCTAGCCATTCGGCGGGGGATGGCCGCCCCCAATGCCCGCAACGGACCTGCGCCGATGACGAGCATGCCCGCATTCGCATGGGCCACCGCGGTGACGCGGCCTGACACAGTGAGGCCCGCCGGCAAGACGGCCGGGCATCTGGACTGCGACGCCCCCAGCGGCACGACAGAAAAACCTGCTCTAACGCGACTGCTGAAGCAACTGCTGCACGAACTGCAACCGCACACCCTGCACGCTGTCGTACCGCCGCTGCATGTCGGCAAGCTGCGCCGGCGTCGGCGGCGTGCCGTAGAGCTGCCGAAACACCTCGGCAACGTAGACATCACGGCTGGACCGCTGCCGCTCGAAATATTCCGAACTGCTCAGAATGCCCGCCTGCACGTCGGCGAGTGACTTGCCCTGCTGCAGGTCAGCCAGCCAGACCTCCGTTTCGTAGGGCCGCGGCGGGCGGCCGAGATAGGTCTGGATCCATTGCTGAATCTGGGCACTCGGCACGACCGAGACCGCCGTCGGTGGCGCAGCCGCCTGCACAAGCGCGAGATCGACACGCTGTTCTCGGTCGAGCGCCGCCAGCGGCACCGGCGTGGCCGTCTGCAACAGCAGGCGACCACCATCCTCCACCCGGGCATCGACCGCGTAGCGATGCCCCGCGGTGGGCACCGGCGGATCGAGCCGATACGAGACAGGAAAGCCCCGCGCCGCCGGCAGTTGGCCCTGGGTCAGGGCGACGTCCCGCCATTGCGGCTCGGTGACGTCAAGCAGCCGCACCGTGATCACGGCGGTCGACGGCACCTGCAGCCCCTGCGGTGCATTGAGCACGCCGCTGATCGCCCGCGACGCCGTGCCGAACTGTGCGGGCATGGTCACGAGAGCTCCGGTCCGACCGTTGCGCACCAGAAGCGGCACCTGACCGGATGCATTCAGGTGTCTGGCCACCTCGTCCCCGACGTCGTAGAGCCGGTCTTCAACCATACCGACCTGATAGCCAGCGACGTTGATGATCGTGTCGCCCGCCTGCAGGCCCGAGGCTTGGGCCACCGAGCCTGGATTCACATTGACCACCTCGACACCGTTGGCCGTGTTGCGTGCCATGATGCCCAGTGGAAGCGGCGCGGGCCGTGGAACAGCGGGAGCAGTGGCAACAGCGGCGCCAGAGGAGTACCCCGCGACGACACTACCGGCATCTCGCGTGCGGACGTCCTGCGCCATTGATTGCGCCGGGCCCGTTCCCAAGCCAACCGAGGCGAGGCAGGCGAGCGCGACGACCGGCCGCATACGGGCCAATCGGAACCCAACGAACGACGAACAACGATCACCGATGGAAGTCATATGTGAAACATAAGCTCCTGTTGAGCCTGGAAGAGTCTGTTCATTCCGATCCCGTCGCTTACGCTCAGGGCTTCTATTCCGATCCCGTCGCTTACGCTCAGGGCTTCTATCCCGATCCCGTCGCTTACGCTCAGGGCTTCTATTCCGATCCCGTCGCTTACGCTCAGGGCTTCTATTCTCATCCCGTCGCTTACGCTCAGGGCTTCTATTCCGATCCCGTCGCTTACTCTCAGGGCTTCTACTGGCTCCCACTACCTCGCTATCGACCACCCGAGCAGCTCTTTCTGGGCATGGATCTCACCACGCGACAGCGGCAGCAGACCATCTTTGGCCACATCTAACTGCCCCGAGTAGCTGAGCACATACTCAAGAAATTCCCGCAGTTCAGCTGCCATCTCCCCCTCGGGGGGAATAGCCACTGCGAGGAACAGCGGCCGGCAGTCGGGGCTGCGATCCGAACCCACCACGGCATCGGCCAAGGCCGCCGCCTGGGGAGTGATCAGCACCGGCAGACGCTTCACGTCGGGCCGACTGGCATGCTCCTCGCCGACGAGCCCGAGGCCGCCGCGGTCCGCAGCCACGGCCTCGGCCAACTCGGCCCCGGCCTTGTGCTCGATCATCGTGAGTTGACAAGGCACCGCGCCGGTGAGCATCCGATCGATGTGCCAACGTGTTCCAGAAGTCAGCCCTCGGCCGTGCACCCGGATGGGCACGTCGCTCCAGGAGGTGTCTCCATTCAGACGGTCCCAGTGCGTCGCTGCCAGCGACTCGGGCGTCACGCTACCGCCTTGGACTGCTGCCTGCAGGATGCCGGTCTCGGGAGACCAGATGAGTTCGCGAACGGGATTGGATGGGTGCACGATCCAGACCAACCGCTCGAAGCCGGCGACCACGACCGCAAGCCTGCTCTTATGCCCCTGGCTCCAGGCCGCCTTCTCTGCGTCGCTGACAGGCCGGCTCAGCAGGGCCATGTCGGCCTTCCCCTCGGCGAGCGCCTTCCAGCCCACCTCGGAGCCGGCAGTCTCGATCGAGCACCTTGCCTGCGGGTGGATCCGTTGAAACCCCTGCACCCAGTGGGCTGCCGCCTGTTGGAGCGTTGTCGATCCCACCAGCCGGATCGCCCCCTGCGTGCTGGCCCGCGGCTGGTAGGGGAGGGTGACCAATTCAGCCAAAGGATTGGTCGCCGGCACCGACGGCGGGGCATCTGCCGCCCCGGCCAGTCCGGCGGAGCATACTCCGCCGACAAGGAGCAGACCGGCAAACACCCTCGTAAACACCCCTGCCACCGGCCAGGAATGGCCTGCCATCGTGTCTGTCATGCCAACGGTCTCCCTCAGTGAGCGGCTGCCAACGTCGGGAGTTTAGGAAATCCCGTCGGTCTCCGGGAAGCTCAATTCCCCCGGCTCAATCCGCCGCCGTGGATCGCTGGAACCACCATGGACCGCCCCCTGGTCCTCGGCCTGCCGCGGCCTACTGCACGACCGACTTGCTGCCTTCGGTGGAACCGCCGATCGGGGCCCCCTCGGGCATGGGCCGGCAGGCCGCGGGGATGCCCTGGCGGTGCAACTCCTCGCGGACCTTGCGGTAGACGTCGAAGCTGTCGGGATAGCACCAGAGCGTGACCGTTGTCTCGGGCGTCACCGCCGCCAGAATCAGGCGAAACTTCGAGTGGGGCGAAAGCGCCTCGTCAGAGGTCTCCCCGGTGCCCGTGCCGACCGGCCGAACCACCCACTCTCGCGACCGGATCAGCACCTGCCCCCGTGACTGGTCCACCTTCGCCTCGATGACGTAATCGAGCGAAAACCCCTGCACAGGGCCGACCGACTCGATCCGCGAAGCCATCTCGGCAAGCGAGCCGGAATGCCGCCGCGTCTGCGACTTCGCCAGTTCGAAGAGGTCCTCGATCGGTATGAACGCGATCCGCCCCTCGCCCAGCCGGAAATGAATCTCTTCGCCGTTGACGGTGCGGCCCACCGGCGTCGGATAGGCCAGCACCTCCTTCGTCGTGGCCGGCACGTGCGCGAGCCCCTCGGCCTCGAGCTTGCAGCGTTCGACCTCCGCTTCCAGTTCCTTGCGTCGTGCCGCCGACTCTGCCGCCTTCACCTTCACGACGTCCGTCTCCTGCTTGACTCGCTCGACCTCCAGCGTGGCGGCCGACACGGCCGTGGCGAGTTGCAATCGCGCCTCGCCCGCGAAGGCGGCGGCCGTCGCCACCGTGCGCCCCTGGACGGCCAACTCGTGAACGTCGCTCTCCGCGAGGGCGACCTGCTGATCGAGCAGCTCCACTTCTTTTTCAAGGCCCTGCACACGCGAGGACGTGGCTGGCGGTGCGGTGAGAATGATCTGTTGCACCCGGCCGCCGATCACCATCACCAGAATGATGAGGATGCCGACGATGTTGGTGACCACGTCGAGGAACGAGTCCTGACCGGCGGAGCTGATATCTTCTGGCCTGGGACGCGGCATCACGCGGACTCCACGGTTCAACGGGCGGGCACGACTGCAGAGGTCCGTTCGATCGGGGGCAGGGGACGGATCTGGTCGCGAGTGTCTTTGGATCGTGTGTCGATGCCGCTTTCGGCCAGCAGCCGTTCGAGATCCTCGCGCCGCGACCTGCCGTCGGCCGTCTCGGAGAGCACCAACTGCGGCTTCCAGTACATGCGATCTCCCGCGATGCCCCAGGTGTTCACCCTCGCATGGATCGCCGCCACGAGCGGATCGATGGCCGCCGCGGTGTCGCCTGATAGTGGGATGCGGTATTCCACGCGGCGGCCCGTGTCGTCGAGCATCCTGAATTCGTTGAGCCCGCATTCGAGGCGGATCGGTCGCGTGAGCGGGATCGGGCGATCCTGCGTGGCGAGGCTGGCCCAGTTTCTGCCGCGCGATTGCGACAACGACGCCGAACCGCCTGCTGCCGCAGCACCGGCCTGTCCGGCGGCGCTGCCCCCGGCCTGGTGAAGGCCCGGCATGGCAGGGCCGCTCCCGCCGCCCGAGGAGCCGCCCTGTGAATTGGTGCCGTTCCCCGTGCCACCTGGGCTCGTCGCAGTGCCAGCCGCCCCCGCGCTACCAGGCCCTCCCGCGGCACTCGTCCCTCCCGCACTGCCAGTCGCAGCCAGGCTGCCCGTAGCGCTGTCACCACCGCTACCGGCCGATCCTGCACCGCCACCGGCAAACGTCGAAGTGCCGCTGTAACGATCACCAACCGCGGCCGTGCCGCCTGCGGGATTGCCGCCGGCGGTGGCCCCACCCTGTTGGCCCCACCCCGAAGCGCCTGCCGAGCCACCCGCACCGGCGGGCCCTCTTCCGTCGCCCCGACTGCCGCCTGAGCCGCCCTCACCTGAGCCATCGCCACCGCTGCCAAGTCCCCCGCCACCGCCTCCCGGACGGGGGCTGCCGCCGGCCACAGAGCCTCCTGCCTGTGCCGAATTCTTCCAGTCCCAACGGGACTGATCGCCGAGCACGCTCGGGCCGCCGTCGGCGACCACGCCGCCGCGGGTCGGTGCGGCCCTGTACTGTTGCGGCGGCTTGACAGGCCGCGTCGGCCGCACTTCCGCCAGCCATGCCAGCCGCGCCCGTGATTCCTCGATCGCCCGCCTCTCCACCTGGGCCAGCGTGGAATCGGGGGGCGGGAAGGTGAGCGTCCAATCCTCGTCGATGAGCTGATAGCCGAAGTCGCTGCCCCACGACTGGATCGCCTCCCGAGCGGCGTAGTAGGCCATCACCCCCGACGGCCGTACCAGCAGCAGGGGATAGGGCTGCGCTGCCGGATCGTTCGTGCCTGCCTGCAACGCAACGACGTGTTCCCGTGCCGCCCGCAACGCACTCGCCAGCGGATTGCCGGGCCCCGGCGGCCCCTCGAAGTCACCCGGACTCAGCCGGATTCCTTCGGGCTGCAGAAAGACGCCATCGCCGCAGCACTCGATGTAGAGGGGACGACGGTGCGTGCCGTTGCGGCCGTCATAGGGCACGACGGCGTAGGCAGGAGCCTTCGTTTTCTGGTCGGCACGGGCCTTGTCGAGCGATTCCCGCGCGTTGGTCAGCTTCTTTTCGAGCCCGCGGAGTGTCTCTTCGTCCGCCGCGATCACGCCCGTGTTTGACGCCAAGGCCGCTGCCGTGCGGCCGAGCTTCTCGAGTTCGTCCTGGAGGCCGCGGGTGTTCTCCTCGACGCCAGCCAGTTGAATCCGGGCCTTGGCCAATTCCTCGGCCGTCCGCTCGCGAACGCCGGCCAACTGATCCCGCCGCCAGGCGAGGCTGTCCCGCGCGAGCTCCAGTTCCTGCTCGAGCTGTTCGCGTTCACGGGTTGCCTCGGCAGTCTCGCCATGTTTGGCAGACCTGCTGAACAGGACGAGCAGCACCAGCAGCGCGCCCATCGTGCAGAGCAGCACGGCCAGAAACGGAAACAGCGATATGGTCGGCCCGGCAGCGGGTTGTTTGCGGCTCATGCAACCTTTCCGACGCGACGGGCGGGCTGCAGCTCAATGCGACGCGATTCGCCGGTGACGTCGCCGGCGCGTGCCGCCAACAATTGCACCGCCGCGGCCAACGTCGCCAGGGTCTCGTCGAAACGGCCCGTCGTCGCCAGCGTGTTCAGGTTGGCGTCGAGAGACCGCTCGAGCGTCGCGATGTCGCGGGTGGCCTCGACCACCTTCCCGAGCAGTGCCGTCTGGTCGGCGATGCTGCCATGATGGTGTTCGAGTCCGCGGACTGCGGCCGCCAGCGACTCGGCTGCCTGCGTCCAGCGATCCTCACGCCTTGAGATCAGACTCTCGTGGGCCGCCACGAGCGAGTCGCTCCACTTGGCCAGCGTGCCGTCGAGCGACTGCGAGAGCGATTGATTCAGCGTGCGGCCCGCATCGTCGAGCACCTTCGAGAGGTTCCCTGCAGCGGTCCGCTCGAGCGAACGCCACGATTGTTCCTGCGCCTCGAGCAGCCGAGCCGAGCTGCGGCTGACGGTTTCGCTGAGCCGCGCGACCGCCAGCGTCGCACCACCGTCCCCGGCGAGCGATTGAAACCGGCCTGCCAGTGCTGACCATGCCGCCGAGTCCACCTCCGCCAACAACGACTGCTCGTAGCGATCGATGATGAACTGCATGAACATCAGCACCATCGACAGTCCCAGGGCGGTCGCCGTGGTGTCGAACGCGGTCCCGAGGCCGGCCACCACGCCGGAGATGTTTTCCAACTGTGTCGGCGAGAGGCAGGCAATGGCCACGGTGATGCCGATCACGGTGCCCAGGAAGCCCATGATCGGGATGGCCCAGATCACGAACCGCACCAGGCCGTAGTTCTGCGCGGCCCGGGCCGCATCGAGATCGGACAGATACTTGAGATGGTCCTCGAGCGAGTCGGCCGAGCCCGTCCGCACCACCAGATCGACGGCCTCGCGAAGCCTGCGGACGAGGTAGCCCGACGCGGCCGGCCCGCCCTCGTCAGCGGCCGTGTCGAGGACTGCGGCGAGGGCGGGGGCATCGGCCGGGTTCTGCCCCCCCTCCGGAATCGGCTCGAGCCACTGCCGACCGACGTGCCGCCGCTGTCTGGCAAAGTCGGCGACCATCAGCAGTAGGGCCGACAGGCCGACGCAGAACATCACGACTTCGACATACTCGACCCAGTGGCCCGCCAGATACCGCACCACGTTGACGTCGGTGATGACACCCCCGTGAATCATGGCGAAGAAGCAGAAGGAGATCGCCCCTCCCCACAGCAAGGGCGAGCGAATCAGAAGGGTCGCGACGGCATTGAGTTTCGACACGTGGAATGTCCTCCGAAACGGCGGGAAGCGACGATGCCGGAACGCATAGTCGTACCGACGTCCCTCTTCCATCGGTAGACTCTGCCCGACCGATTGAATCGAAACATCCGACAAACCGAAACAGTGCGTGAGGCGGAACGGCCCTGGCAGACAAGGCAATCTGGGCAGCCGCAGGCGGTCCTATGTTGGCATCGCTCGCTTGTCGCCTGCGTGTGAGCGACCGTAGACTTTTCCCGTGCTGGTGCGGTGTTCAAGCCTGCCTCCCCGGCCTCATCCACTTGCCCCCACCCCGGACTGCCCATCCCAGGCAGAACCCCATGCAGAACCCGAGCGGCTGGATTCCCGTGCTTCGACCCGCGATTCATGCTGTGGGACGTTTCTGGAATGCCCGCAGTGGAGTCCGACAGGTTCTCATTGCCTCGGGCTGCGTGTGTGCGGGGGTCGCCCTTGCCGCGATGCTCGGGAGCGGCGGGCTGGCCGCACAGCGGGCCGGGCGTCCGCTGCCCGTCGGACCGAGCGACCAGATGGGCTCTCTCTGGATTCAGGCAACGCCCCTCGAAGATGGCCGACAGATGCTGTTGATGGTCGACCAGCAAAACCGGGCTCTGGCCATCTACCACGTCGACCCTTCCAGCGGCACGCTCACCCTCAAGAGCACACGAGACGTTCGCTGGGATCTGATGGTCGAGGACTTCAACGCGCAGGAACCAAAACCAGCGGCCCTGAAGAAAATGCTCGAAATGCCGAAATAACCGGCCGCGACGGCCCTGCCGGCAATGTCGGCTGAGACCACATCGGTTGGCCACGGTGGACTCTCCCAGGCTGATCGTCGACAATGGAGGAGTGGGGAGCGAAGAGGCGTGCGGCCTCGAGCATCCAACGTTCGATCGCAAGGTCTGATAGCTAGATCCGATCGCTAGGTCCGATCGCCGGTTTTTGTGAATCCGAAGGTACCATGGCCGGAAAATTCCTCCTGATCGAAGAAGCTGCCCGCCAACTCGGCGTTTCCGTCGACGAGGTGCATCGTCTCGTTGAGCGAAAAAAGCTCTATCCACTCCGCGACGGGGCAACGCTCAAATTCAAGATCGACGAGATCGAGCGGCTCTCGGCAGAAGGTGCTGACGCAGGCGAGCCATCCGGTTTGGGTTTGGAACTCGACCTGGATGACGTGGCTGCCGGGCCGCCACACGAGTCGATCGCTGCGGCAACACCGCTCCCTTCCGCACCGGTCGCCGGCCCCGGACAGACTGTCGACCTCGACCTGTCAGGCATCGGCCTGGCGGATGACAGTCCCACGGGCGGTGGCGGCGGATCTGGGTTGGCCCCTGCGGGAGAGTCGATCTTTGGCGGCGGGACTGCCGCACAGGACGATCTTGCGCAGACGATGCTGGGCACGGGCGAGGCGTTCGGGCTCGACGCCATGGATCTCGATCTCGATTCCATCGTCGGTATTTCATCGCCATCGCTCGCCGCATCGGCATCTGCCCTGCCGGTCTCTCTGGACAAACCGGCAGGAAAGCCGACGGCGGGCAAGCCCGCTGCCCCGGCCGATTCCGGCACACTTGCGATCGACCTTTCCGGTATTGGAATCGGTTCGCAGCCCAGCAACGCCGTCGGCTCGAATGCCACAGGTTCGCTGGTACTCGGTTCGGACGTCGACCCTGCGGTGCTCTCGGGCCCGCTGACCAACGCCGGAGCCGCCCTCTCAGGGGCGCTCGACAGCGGGCTCTCGCTGGAGGATGGCGACGCAGCCGTGTCGGGAATCGACATTGGGATGTTGGAGGGAGGTGATCTCGACGAAGACGGCGCCACCGCTCTGGCGGGAGATGAGTTCGACCTTGGCGACCTTGACGGCGACGAGGATGATGGCTCGGTTGTCGCCGTGGAACCTGAGTCGGGTGACTCGAGCTTCTTCCCCATTGAGGCGAGCGAAAGCTCCGACTTCAGTGGTGACATGCCGGCAGACGGGGTTGCAGCCGGGACCGATCTCGGCGAGATCGACGCCGTGGATGTGGTCCGTGACACACGCTTCAGCGTCTTGCAGATCTGCGGGCTGGTCTGCTGCGCCCTCCTGTTGATGACTGGCGGCTTTGTGATGTTCGACCTGATGCGAACCATCGGTAGCCCGGGCGAACTGAGCCTGTCGAGCCCTCTTTTGAATCCACTTTCCTCGGTTTTTGGCTGGCGGTAGGGACTCCAGAATCCCCGGCATCGGGCCCCCGTGCTACGATACTGGCATGATGTGTTCCTCGAGCCGTTGGCTGTACTGTGTGATCGTTGCCGGGTCGGCGGCCTCCTGCCGTCCCTCTGCCGACATCCAGCCGAACGACCTGCGAACCTACACCGTGCCCCGGTCGGTGGAGAAGGCCCCGCGGACCGCGATCGGCGGGCCGTCACCGCCTGCCGGCCGGGGGACCATGGCGGCTCCCGGCGGACTTGCGCTCGAGTACGACCTGCCTGCTGGCTGGACGGACCTGGGAGCCAGCGGCATGCGTCTGGCTACGCTCACAATAGGCTCCGATGCCGCGGGGGGGGGTGGCGAGATCACGATCATTCCGGCTTCGGGCACGCTCCAGGGCAACGCCGCCCGCTGGCAGGAGCAACTGACCCCTGGTGCGGGCCCCGAACTGGTGTCGCGAGCCATCGAGCAGGCTGAAAAAGTTTCAGTCAACGGCGTGGAGGGCACCATCATCCTGCTCCTCGACCAGAGCCCGGAGAGCCGGCTTCCGGAGAGCCAGAGCCCGGAAGACCAGAGCCCGGAAGACCAGAGCCCCGAAGATAAGAGCCCGGAGAAACAGCAGGCAATTCTTGCCGCCATGATTCCGCTGGAAGAGTCGGTGTCGCTGTTCGTCAAATTCAAGGGATCCGCCGGTCTCGCCCGCAGCCTCCGTGAACCGTTCACGGAGTTCATCCGCTCGATCCGGTGGAAGTGACCCACCGACACCCACCGCCACAGCACAGCACGGAACCCACGCCCATGGCCACTGGCAGTCTCGACTCGCATGGCTTCGCTCAGGCGACACGGGCCACCGCCCGCACCGCGTCTCGCGGCGACGGATCACTTGCGTGGCAGGCCCTTCGGGCGGCCGGATCACTCAAGATCACGGTGGTGATGTTTCTCGCCGGCATCTTCGTGCTGTTCGTCGGCACGCTCGCGCAGGACGAAAAAAACCTGCCGGAGGTGAAGCAGGAGTATTTCAACAGCTGGGTCGCGCAGGTGCCGTTCTCCGACTTTTTCCCCGTCACGGTTTTTGGGCCATCGACACTCACTGGCTGGTTTCCCTTTCCGGGCGGGGCGACGATCGGCCTGGTGCTCCTGGTCAACCTGATTGCCGCGAAGCTGACCCGTTTTCAAGTCCATGCCACCGGATCGAGGCTTCTGGCGGGCACCATTGTGTCGCTGGTGGGCGGCCTCTTGACGCTGCTGGTGATCCTGAGCGGCCACTATGCCGACGGATTGCAGGGCCGGCCGCCGATCGACTACGCGACCGTCTGGCGCCTTGTGCAGGCCGCGGCTGTAACGCTGGCCGGAGGGCTGGGCTGGGCCGCGGTCGCCGGGCGTGATGTCAGCCGGCTGACCCGGATCGTGCTCTGGGTGGCCGCGGCATCCGCCGCCACGGTGGCAGCGATCAGCCTCTTCGGCGGCGAGGGGTGGCGGATGAGTGAGCCGGGCCTGCGGATCATGTGGCAACTCATCCAGTCGAGCGTGGCATCGCTGATCCTGCTGGCGGGCCTGATCATGGTGTTCGGCAGCCGTGGCGGCAACGTGCTGATCCATCTCGGTGTGGGACTGCTCATGCTGGGTCAGTTTGCCTTTGGCGACCGCCAGATCGAGGAGCGCATGGCGCTGATCGAGGGACAGTCGAGCAGCATGGCGCTGCGTACGGACGAGACCGAACTGGCCGTGATCCAGTCTTCCGATGCGGCCAACGATCAGGTGACGGTCATCTCCGGCCGCCTTCTCAAGGCCCGGACCGGCGGCGACCCGATCAAACCGGATGGCCTGCCGTTCGACGTGCGGGTGCTCTCCTTCTTTCCGAATTCCGGCGTGATGCGTGTGGGTCCGGTGGCGCCGAACCAGGCCACGACCGGGATCGGCAGGAGTTGGCTGGCGACGAACAAAGCCCCAGAGGGGGGCGCTAGCTCCAAGCCCAACATCTCTTCGGCCTATGTGAACCTTGTGAACCGGGCCACCGGAGCCGATCTGGGCACGTTTCTGGTCAGCCAATACCTCAACGACCAGGCACAGCTCTTCATGGGTGCCGGTGGTGACGAGGTCGACACCGTCGAGGTGGACGGCACGCCGTACCGTCTCCAGTTGCGGTATCGTCGCGAATACAAACCCTACTCCGTCGCGCTCACGGACGTCCGCCGGATCAACTACGGCGCGAGCGAGACGCCCCGTGACTACTCCTCCTACGTCACCTTTACCGACACCGCCACGCATGCACAGCAGGACGGCCGGATCTGGATGAACAACCCGGTCCGCTACCGCGGCGAAACCTTCTACCAGAGCCAGTATTCGACCGTCGAGCTTCCCGACGGCACGCGGAGCGAGATGACCGGCCTGCAGGTCGTGGAGAATGCCGGCTGGCTGATTCCCTACGTTGCCTGCGTGCTGGCCCTGTGGGGCATGCTCGCCCACTTCGGCGGCACTTTCCTGCGGTTTGCGGACCGTTACGACCGTGGCCTGACCGGCCCCCGCGATCTGGATGACGTGCATGCTGACCGGTCCGCTCATGCCGTGGAAACATCGACCGTGGGGGGACAAGCGGGAGCGAGTCGCAATCAACGGCGGGCGGCCCGCCGCGCCGGGGAGCGGCTTGCATCGGCAGAGGGCACGGTTCGCCAGCCGGCAACGCCGGTAGCCGAACTCCTCATTCCGGTCCTTGCCCTGTCGTGCGTGGCCTTGTTCTGCCTGATGGCGAACTACGACCGGTCACCGCGAGACGACACCCGCGACTGGCGGAGTGCGGCGGCCCTGCCGGTGCTGCACGAAGGACGCATCAAGCCACTCGACACCGTGGCCCGCAACACGCTGCAACTGCTCGGCAACCGCACGAGCGTAATCATGCCGAAGGCAGGCGAGGCCCAGGCAGGCGGGGATGCCAAAGTTGGTGCCGCGCGGCCTCCCGCCGATCTGCCCGTCGGCACGGTCTCGGCGGCGCGGTGGATGCTCGGGATGATGGCAGGGGCGGAATGGGTGGAGCATGCGCCGGTGTTTCGCATCGACGCGCAGGAGGTCACCGACCTGTTCGACCTCACGCGGCGAAAGGGGCATCGCTACAGCCATGCCGAACTCGACGCCGGCCTTCCCAGACTCCGCACGCAGTTGGAGTCGATGCGGGACGTGCCGCCGGAACAGTTCAGTTTCACCCAGAAAAAGTTCTCCGAGATCAACCAGAAACTGATGGCCTACGACCTGCTTCGTTACAGCTACGAAACCCCACGGCTACCCGATCCAGGGGAAGGGGAAGAGGCGCGGAAGGAAATGCTCGGCGAGATGGAGCGCGTCATGCAGATGGCCCGGCGGATCGAGGCCAGTCATCCGCCGGCGGCACTTCCCCCGAAGCCGATGGCGGGAGCGTCGTCGACCCGCGAAAGCGATGGGCAATGGCAATCGCTCTATCCGGCCTGGGTATCTGCGATCGTCAGCAAGCTTTTGGCTGGCCGGCCCGGACAGCCGGCCTTCGAGGTCCATCCCGGCCTGCTGCCGTTGACCGAACTGCTTGGCGCGGTGACCCGAACCCCGGCCGACTTCAACCGGGCCCTCGATGCTTTCAAGGCGTCGACGGCTTCATTGCCCGAGGTTCGCAGCACGGCCGACAAGGCTGCCTTCGAGGCCTGGCTCAACCGGTTCAATCCCACCGATCTGGCGAAGTGGCTCTACGTGCTGTCAGGGATCATCTGCTTTTCCAGCTTTCTGGTCGGCCGACGCCCACTGAACCGGTTCGTGTTCTGGATGCTGGTCGGCATTCTGCTGCTCCACACGTTCGCCCTCGGCAGCCGCGTCTACCTCACTGGCCGCCCGCCGGTGGTGAATCTCTATTCCTCCGCCGTCTTTATCGGCTGGGCCTGCGTGCTGGCGGGCCTGGCCCTCGAGGGACTGCATGCCAACGGCATCGGCAACCTGGTGGCGGCCCTCAGCGGAGGGCTCACGCTCATGGTGGCCTATGGCCTCGATTCGGGCGACACCATGCACGTCTTGCAGGCGGTTCTCGACACGCAGTTCTGGCTTTCCACACACGTGATCACGGTCACGCTCGGCTACGGTGCCACCTTTCTGGCCGGCGTGCTTGGCATCTTCTCGGTCGTGCAACGGATCGCCGCCGGATGGACGGCATCGACGTCGACCGAGCAGCAACGGCTCGCCGCCCGGCAGTCGCAGGATCAGCTCTATCGCATGACCTACGGCGTGGTCTGCTTCGCCCTCTTCTTCAGCTTCATCGGCACGGTGCTCGGCGGCCTCTGGGCAGACGACAGCTGGGGCCGCTTCTGGGGCTGGGATCCGAAGGAAAACGGTGCGCTGATGATCGTGCTCTGGAACGCGGCCGCCCTCCACGCCCGGTGGGACCGCTGGCTCGGCCCCCGGGGCTTCGCACTCTTTGCCATCGGCGGCAACATCATCACGGCCTGGAGTTGGTTTGGCACCAACCAGCTCGGCATCGGCCTCCACAGTTACGGGTTTACCAGCGGCGTGTTGCTGCTGCTCGCAGGCTTTGTGGCCAGCCAGTTGTTTGTGATCGCGGCCGGCTGGGCGCTCACACGGTCGAGCAGCGACGGGGAATCCCATCGCTCACGCTCCGGGCTTGTATGAACGGTCCCATGCAAGCGCCGGCTTCCGCACGGAGTCCCCCGGCTTCCGCCGCTTTCCTTTGTTGGGGGGGCTTCTTGCCCAAGGCCGGCTGGCACATCCTGCCATCGTCCATTGACGAACTGCGTCACCCGCACGGCTGAAGCCGTGAGCACCACCGCGATGGCGCCGCCCGTCGACGCCTCGTCGGAGCCCGTCTTCACGACGGGAATGCGACCGCCATCCCCGCGGGCCACGGCGTAGGCGTCGCGGACGTCCGGCCAACCGGCGGCTCCCGCGCCGCTGACGATCACCCAATCGGCCGCCGTGACTCGCCCGATGGTGGCGGGCAGGCTCGTGCGACTGCCATGATGCGGCGCCAAGAGCACGTCGCAACTCCCCGGAGCGGAGTCAAGAAATCGAGCCAGCGCCTCCCCCTCAATGTCACCGGTGAGCAGCATCCGGCGGCCCGCCGACTCGACCGCGAGCACGAGGCTCGTCTCGTTGTCTGTCGCCACGGCCTCGTTCAACGCCACGTCCCGCACGGGCACGCCCGCGATTCCGGGCGACGGATGCAACACGCGGATACGGCAGTGCGGATCGAGGGCGAACGAGTCCCCGGCCTGCGTGGTCCGCACCGGAATGCCCGCCGTGTGGGCCTGCCGCAGCACCTCCGCCACCGCCCACGAATCGCTGGCAAGAAACGGAGGCGGCACGACGATCTCCCCCACGTCGAAGCGATCGAGCAGTTCCGGCACGGCATTGAAATGGTCGGTGTCCGCATGGGAAAGAACGAGCGTGTCGATGCGGTGCACGCCCTCGTGCCAGAGCACGGCAGTGATGGCCCGTCGTGCCGCCGATGGGGCGCCGAGCCGGCCGGCGTCGTAGACAAGGCATCGGCCAGTCGGGCTCCTGACCACGATCCCGCAGCCATGCCCCATTGCCGTCACCACCACACGCGTTTCGGCGTGCTGTTGATAGATCAGCCGCTGCGCGGCCAGACCGACCCATCCCACGCCCACCCATGCCGCCGCCACCACAACCCACGTGCTGACGCGGGTCAGCCGCTCCCGCGACGCAATGAGCAGCGTGGCGGCCAGCACTGCATACCAGCCCGCCACCCACCAGTCTGGAGGTCCGGCCACCCAGAAATATCCACCCGGCAGTCCGGCGGCCCAGGCCACCACGGCCCCGATGCAACGCAGCGTGGCGTCGCAGGCAAAACCGCAGGCTGCCGCGAGCGTTGCCGACACCGTCGCGGCCACCAGACAGAGAAACCCCCAGGCCATGGCCACGGCCACCAATGGGGCAATCACGGGATTGAGGACCAGCCCCACCGGGCTGACCAGGTGAAACCGTGCAGCCACCACCGGCGCCGTCACAGCCCAGACCGCGGCGCCCGTGATCACCATCTCCAGCCCCTGCCGACCGATCCGACGGAGGCGTCGCTCCAGCGGCGACCGGCTGCGTTCGATGAGCCTCTCGATCGGGTCGTTTGGATCGGTGCGGGGCAGGGCGGCCGACGCCCCGATCAGCACGGCCGTCGAAAGAAACGACAACTGCGAGCCGATCCGGAAGAGTTCGGGAGGATGCCAAAGAAGCACGAGGATCGCCGCCAAGGCCAGCGAATTGGCCGCCAGCGATCGCCTCCCCAGCGCCGCCCCCAGGCAGGTCAGCCAGATGAGCAACGTCGCCCGCACGACGGGCGTCTCGGCCCGCACGAGAATCATGTAGAGCCCGGTCGTACAGGCCACGGCCACGAGCGACCAGTTGCGGGGCAGCGCAAGCAGCCGAAGCACCTTGAAGAGTGCCAACGACAGGAAGCCGACGTGGAGCCCTGAGATCGACAGGATGTGGATCGTGCCTGTGACCAGAAATTCGAGCGACTCCTCCCGCGGCAGTGATTCCCGACTGCCGAGCAGCAAGGCCGCCGCCAGCGGCGCCCGCTCAGGGGAAAGATGGCGATGCAAGACACTCGCTCCGTTGTTTCGGAGCCGGTCGAGCCATGCCATGGCCGACCATGCCCCGGGTCGGGAGAGCACGCGGATGCACTCCGTCGAATGGGCCCGCACAATGGAGAGGCATCGCAAGGATCTCGCCCGCGCCCGAAAATCGAATTCATCGGGATTGAGCGGGGTCGGAGGCCGCATGCCACGCCCAAACACCCGCACCCGGCACCCGGCAATCAGGTCGGGCGGTTCGCCGTCTACGATCAACGCAGCCCGGCCGGCGGCAGGATGCCACTTCGAGCCGCGGCGAACAGCTCGTATCGCCACGACACACTCGCTCGAGGGCCGGTGCATCGCCGCCTGCGCAGCCTGGCTCCGCAACGGGTCGAGCATCGGTGCCGATAGCCGCCGGGGGGACTCCACCACGAGGCCCTCGATCGCCACCGGCTGGGGAGACGATGTCAGGTTCCACGCCAGATCGTCGTGGGAAAACAGATTGGAACGGACCGCACACCAGCCCGCGCCACCGCAACCGACTGCGACCAGCAGGGCCAGTGATGACCAGCCCGGCCACGCCACGCGGGCCAGTCCTCCCCATGCCACAATCGCGATCACGGCGAAGAGCCACCAGACGAGCGGTGAAAGAGTGACCATACCCCCGATCGCACTGCCGACCGCCAGCCCAACGGCAACAGCCACGAGCGGCCGGTCGGGCAACGGCTCCCGCCGCATGCAGCTGCCGAGCCATGCGACGAACGCCCGGCGCAGCTCCCGGCCCAGCTCCCGGCGCAGCTCACGGCGCAGCTCATGGCGCAGCTCCTGGCCCATTGTAAGGCCCATCGGCACGAACTGTGGCGCGTCTCCCATACCCTTCATGGCGAGCGCGGCGGCGAGCGGGGGCAAATGGGCCCTTGGTCACCCGCGGCGGCGGGCCTGCACGATCCTTGGCAGTCCTGCCATGTCCTTGAGCGTGGGTTCGAGCACGAGCTCCGACTCCGCAACGACGATCGCCTCGGCCGCACTGGCCGTCGCCGGCCCCACCTCCATCACCAGCCAGCCCCCCGGTGCGAGTTTCTGGGCTGCCGCGGCGACCAGCCGGGCGATGACCTCCACCCCGGTCGGCCCTGCGACGAGCGCCGTCCTCGGCTCGTGCAGCCGCACGTCACGGGGCAGGGCGTCGAATTCATCCTCGCGGATGTAGGGTGGGTTGCTCACGATCACATCCCACGGGCCCGCCACCCGCGGATCGTCGAGCAGATCGCATTCGACAAACTCGATCTGATCCGCGACCCCATGCCGCTGGGCATTCTCGCGGGCCACCGAGAGAGCCGCTGAGGAGATGTCGGTGGCGACAAACTCCGCCTGCTGGAGCCGCTTCGCCAAGGTCGCAGCCAGGGTCACGGCAATCGCCCCCGATCCGGTGCCAACGTCGACGATGCGTAGCCGCGGGCCCTTGGGTTCTGCCGATGGATGGAGATCGAGCACGCGGACGACGAGCCCCTCTGTTTCGGGCCGGGGCACCAGCACCGCCGGGCTCACGGCGAACGACAGCGAGAAAAACTCCTTGTTGCCAACCAGATAGGCCACCGGTTCCCCTTCGCCCCGCCGCTTCACCACGGACCGAAACCGGGCCCGCTCGTCGTCGTTCACCGGCACGTCGAACGCCGTGTAAAGCGCGATGCGGGGGCAGCCGCGGACCGATGCCAGGAGCACCTCCGCATCGAGCCGTGGAGAATCACTCCCACGGGAGGTCAACCACTCGGTCGTCCAGGTGAGCAGTCGGCCCACCGTCCAAATGTCTTTCGGCTCTTCAACGGCCATGGTGACTCTCCGTCCGGGGTGGTCGGGGGCGATCCGGTTGGTGGGGGATGATGGGAAGTGTGATGCGGGGCCTGATGGGGCAAGCGATCAAGTGAAGCAGCGGCCGGACGATCGGGGCGATCTCTCCACAACCGATCAGGTCGCCCCGATCAGGTCGCCCCGATCAGGTCGCCCCGATCAGGTCGCACCGATCAGGTCGCCCCGACCCGGGCGGAACGCTCCATCTCGCTTTTCCTGAGCTCGCGGGCATGCCGCTCGATCGCGTCGATGACCAGGCCCAGCCGCCCGACCATCACCTGATCGAGCGTGAAACTCTCGTTGATTCGATGATCGGTGAGCCTGTTCTGCGGGAAATTATAGGTACGGATCCGCTGGCTGCGGTCACCCGAGCCCACGAGCGTCCGCCGTTCCGAGGCCCGTTTCTCGTGCTCAATGCTACGGCGGTATTCATACAGCCTGGTCTTGAGCACGCGGAGTGCCTTGGCCAGATTTTTGTGCTGGCTCTTCTCGTCCTGGCACTGGACGACGATGTTGGTTTCGAGGTGGGTGAGCCGGACTGCCGAGGCCGTCTTGTTGACGTGCTGTCCTCCCGGACCACTCGCACAAAAAAGATCCTTGCGGTAGTCATCAGGCGACAGCGACACCTCCACGTCCTCGGGCTCCGGCAGCACCGCGACGGTGGCGGCCGAGGTGTGAATACGCCCCTTCGTCTCGGTGTCTGGCACCCGCTGCACGCGATGCCCGCCGCTCTCATACTGCAGCTTGCGGTAGATCGCGGTGCCCGACAGCCCCAGCACAAGATCCTTGAAGCCGCCGAGTTCGGTAGGGCTCGCATCGAGCACCTCGATCTCCCAGCCCTGCTCGGCAGCGTAGCGACGATACATCTCGTAGAGGTCGCGAACAAAAAGCGCCGCTTCGTCGCCGCCCGTGCCGGCCCGCAGTTCCATGATGCAGCGGGCCCGGTCGGCATCCTCATCGTCGGAGCAGAGTTCAAGCAGCTCGTCCCATTCCTGCTCCCGCCGCTGCCGCAAGCTGGGCAGTTCCGACTCGGCGAGATCCTTCAGGTCACGATCAGCGCCCGTCGCCATCTCGACATGCTCTGCGATTTCCCGCTCGAGCGCGACGAACTGACGGTATCTCAGCGCGACCCTCGCCAGCGTCCCATGCTCACGGGCCACGGCCGAAAGCCGCGTCTGGTCAGACAGCACCCCGGGATCGACCATCGCGCGTTCGAGAGCCTCGAACCGGGAAAGCTTGGCTTCGAGTTGATCGCGCATGGATCCGGAAAACCGCCCTCCCGTGCTGAGACGCCGATCAGGATGCCGATCAGGACGCTGGCGCGTCGGCCGCAGCGACCGGCTTCTTGGGCTTCTTCAGGCTGGCATAGCCCGCCGTGGCAAACTTCGACTTGAACTTCTCGATCCGCCCTGCGGTGTCGACAAACTTCAGCTTGCCCGTGAAGAAGGGGTGGCAGACGTTGCAGATGTCGACCTTGATCTCAGGAACGGTGCTGTGCGTCATGAACGTGTTCCCACATCCACAACGGACAACGGTGTCGAGATACTTCGGGTGAATGCCCTCTTTCATGATGATCTCTCTTGATAACGCTGGCGTAACGCTGGCTCAACAAAACTTCGGACTGATAACAACTTCTCGCCACCATCCGGGGAAACGACCAAGAATACCCGCTTCGCTTCCGGCAGGCAACGCGGGAAGCGGAGACCGCAGAAAAGCAGCCTTCACCCCGCTGGCGTGGCCCGGAGTGCCCCCTCGTCCCGCTCCCCTTTTTCCAAGTCCGGCTCCCCTTTTTCCGAGCCCCGCTCCGCTTTTTCCAATTCGTCTGCGAGAAGTCGGCTGCCAAACCGTTGCGGAGAGGCATCCTCCCGCAGCAGTTTGACGGCCTCCGCCGTGCGGCCCAAGCCAACCAGCGCCCGGGCAAGATTGACCCTTGCTGCGTCGGTCCAACGGCTGTCGGGAGCCGCCTCCAGCGTCATCCGACCGAGATAATCGACTGCGGTGGCGTTTTCACCCTCGGCGAGGGTGACCACGCCCAGCCAATAGGTCGCATCCTCTTTCATCTGTTCGAAAAGCCGCTTTCCGGCCTCGGCCTGCGCGGGGGGTGCTCCCTGGAGGGCGGCGGCGATCGCCTGCTTTCCCGGCCTGGCCGCCAGGTAGCTCACCTTCGCCCCCTCGGGGCCATCGAGGTCGCCGCGGAATTCCCGCAGCCGGGCCGCATAGAGCGGCCGCACGAGCCGCGTGCCCCGCCGCCCACCTACGGCATCGCCACCCGTCGGCTGCGCCACAGTCACCGACATCCCTGCGAGTTCCCTGCCGACAGCCGCCTGCACGCGAGCCCCGTTGCCCTGTCGCTGTGCCAGAACCTCCCAGGGAAACTCCCAGAGCCCGACTCGCGGCTCGCCCGCCGGTTGCTCATTTGGCTGGCCGTCCTTCGCCTCGGCCGCGGTCAGGGCCCGACGGGCACGGGCTCCGAGCGCCTGGGCATCGACGGCGAGTTTCATGCCCCGAGAGCCCACGAGTTGTTCATCGACGACCCGCATCCGCCGCGAGAGATTCCACGGATCAGCCGCCACGAGCACCGAGAGCCCGGCAATGTCACCCGATTGCACCGGATAGCCGCGGTCGGGAAACGAAAGCCGCTTGAGGATGGCGGGGTCGGCGGCCGCCTGCCGGGCCGTGGCGACGCCGACTCCATCCGGCCCCGCGATCGGCATGCCATAGGTCGGCTCGAAGAGCCATGCCTCTCCCTCGGCGATGACCGCCGGAACCCAGGCGCGAACACCTCCCCGGTCAGGATCACCGGTCGCGAGCATCACGCCGTCGAGTCCGGCATGCCGTAGCAATTCGAGAAAGATCCAGGCCCGCTGCGCCGGGCTGGCCCGGCCTGAGAGCAGAATCTCGCCAGGCAGAAACCAGCGGGCGGCCGTCGTGCCTTCCGTTGCCACCATCGGCGGATCGCTGACAAGTGCCAGCGATCGGACTGTCCACCGGAAGAGATTGACGGCGATGTCGAGATCCTCGACGGCGTCGCCGGTGGCACTGGCGGCGATGTCGGCCAGCCACCGTTGATCCCGCAGCGCCGTGATGTCCTGCGTCGCATCGAACACAGCACTGCCCAAAGACTCAGGCGTGACACCGGCCCGCAGACGGGCGGGCAGGGTGGAAAACAGCGGATCGAGCTGCCACGGGGCCGCGGAGGTCACCCCGGCAATCACGGCCGCATGGCTCCACTGGTTGAGCCGGTCGAAAACCTGCGCAAAGGCCGACGCCTCGTCGTAGTCGTCCAGCCGGTCGAGCACCGCCACGGCGCCATCGAGCAGCTTTTCCCGAACGTCATCCGACACAGCCGGCATCACCCGCACTTCCTGCCCGGGCTCTGCCTGCGGAGGCAGTTCGGGCGGGACGGCCCGCCCGCAGCCGACCAGCACCGCCGCCGCGCAGCCGAGACTGCTCCAGCCGGCCATGAGACTCTTCCAGAGTGGTGGCCGACGGCCGGGGCGCGACCCCGTCGGCCGACTCGCTTCCATGCCCCCCATCCAGAAGACCATCACGTCGCCTCCATGCCTGAGAGCCCCTGCAACCGGGCCTCGTGGATGAGCAGCACCCGTTCCACAACGCCCCTCAGATGCTCCAGCGGCACCATGTTGGCGCCATCGCTCGGACTCTGATCCGGGGCAGGGTGCGTCTCGAGGAACAGGCCGTCAATACCCACGGCGGCCGCGGCCCGCGCCAGCGGTTCTACGAGTGCCCGGTCACCTCCGGTCGAGTCGCCCCGGCTGGCCGGCTGTTGCACGGAATGTGTGGCGTCGAAGATCACCGGCACGCCCATGGCCCGCATCGTGATCAGGCCACCGAAATCATTGACCAGCCTGCCGTAGCCGAAGAACGTGCCCCGTTCGCAGAGCAGCACGTCCCGGCAGCCGCCGGCGAGCAGTTTCGCAACCACGTGCTTCATGTCGGTGGGCGCGACGAACTGGCCCTTCTTGACGTTGACTGCCTTGCCGGTGGCGGCAGCCGCCAACAAGAGATCGGTCTGCCTGCAGAGAAAAGCCGGGATCTGGAGCAGATCACAGACCTGCCCCGCTGCGGTGGCCTGCTCGGGTAGGTGCACGTCGGTGGTAATCGGCAGCCCCGTCGCGGCCCGCACCCGCTCGAGGACCGCCAGTCCCTCGTCGAGGCCGAGCCCGCGGTAGGACGTCATGCTCGTCCGGTTTGCCTTGTCGAACGACGCCTTGAAGACAACGTTGATCGGGAGTTTGGTGGCCAGGCCGGCCAGCATGTCGGCAATCCGCATGCAGAGGCCTTCGTCGTCGATAACGCACGGGCCGGCAATGAGCAGCATCGGGCAGCCGGGACCGCACTGGTGGGGGCAGATGATCGCGGGAAGTCGGGTGTTCACGAGGCGTCCCTCACATGGGTCTGGTGGTAGGCCGGCCTGTTTCGGCGGAGCCTGCCCGGCGAATCATACCCGTGTGATCATATATTTCGGACCGGGCATTGTGGGGGCGACCCCCTGTCGCGGCTCGACAGACGCGTTGCAATTCGCAACGCGCGCCGCAATCCGCCCCGCTCGACAGGGCCCGGCCACACCACCGCACACTTCATTTTCCACCGCCCAAGCCGCCGTCCAGGCCGCTTCTCTGACGGGACTGGCTCGAATCTGCCGGCCGTTTGTGGGGCCACCAGTCCGGACAGGATGTTTTGGCATGCGAGTTGCATATCTGGGTCTCCGCCGGGGATTCGAGTCCCCGCCCCCACCGCACTATCGAAGTGGGGCCTCCGACCATCCCCGGTCACACGGTCTCAAGCCCCTGACCCGTGCGACCAAGACAGGGTGCTCCTGTCGGGTCAGAGGCCCCACTTTTTTTGTTCCCTTTTCTGTTCCCTTTTCTCTTCTAGGGGCTTTTCACCCGTTGACTCTTGACTATTGTCGGTTCGGTGCGCTACTGTGCGGGATTCCGGAAGACTGGAAATCCGCCCTTCTCGAGCGTGTTTCCCGTCCCGTCGGGCCAGCGTAGCTTCAATTGGCAGAGCACCGCATTCGTAATGCGGGGGTTGTGGGTTCGATTCCCACCGCTGGCTCTCAGTTGCCGTCTTCTGCCTCCTTTTGACAAAGGGCCTTTCATGGTCGCCCCCGCAAAGATTGCTCACGGCCTCGATATTCGTGAACTCATTACCGGTACGGGCCCCTTCGGTCCGGCCGAAATCCGTGGGCTGACCCAGGCCCTGGGGGGTGATGCCTCGGCCCACCGGGATGTCCGCGGCGCGGTTCGCGAACTGGAGCAGATGAGCGATCGCAGCCCGGCTTCGTCTGCCAGGCTGGGGGTGTGCCAGCACTTGCTCGGCCGCTACCGCGACGCGCTCGACACGCTGCGGTCGGCTGACGGCGGAGCTCTGGCCCTCTATCACCAAGGCCTCGCTCACGTTGCCCTCGAGGCGTTTGACAAGGCCCGAGAGGCCTTTGAAGCCGCGAAAAAATCAGGCTACGACGCCATTGCCTGCGGCGTGGCTGCGGCCGATGCCCTCCGGGCGGCCGGCCATCACGACCAGGCCACGAAAGCCCTCGAAGAGATGGCAGCGGGCAAGGATGGCGAGGCTGCAACACTGTCGGCCGACTACTGGGCGGTCAAGGGGGCAATCCTCGCCGACCGTGGTTTCCCAGCGAACGAAGTCGCCGAGGCGTTTGAAAAGGCGATCGCCCTCGACCCCGGCCATTCACACGCCCTGTTTGCGCTCGGCGTGCTCAACGACAGGGCCGGCAACGACGACGAGGCGCGGGCCTGCTACGAGCGTTCGCTCGAACGGTATCCGGCCTCATTGGGAGCGTTGCTCAATCTTGGCATCATGCACGAGGATCGCAACGACTTCGCCAAGGCGCAGCAGTGCTACCGACGGATTCTGGAGGCGATTCCGGATCACCCGCGGGCCCGCCTTTTTATGAAGGATTCTTCCGCGGCGGGCGACCTCCGGACAGAGGAGCAGGAGCAGAAGCAGCGTGACCGAATCGAGCTGGTCATGAACCTGCCGGTCAGCGATTTTGAGCTCTCCGTGCGAAGCCGGAACTGCCTGCAAAAGATGGGCATCAACACGCTAGGCGACCTGGCGAAAACCAGCGAGGCGGAGATTCTGGCGAGCAAGAATTTCGGCGAGACGAGTCTGGTGGAAATCAAGGACATGCTCGCCTCCAAGGGGCTTTCCCTCGGACAGTTCGCCGCCCCAGCCCCGGTCGAGGAGCCTGAGCCCGAGTTGGCCGAGCCTTCTGCCGACGAGCAGGAACTGCTCTCACAACCGATCACCGAACTCAATCTCTCCGTTCGAGCCCGGAAATGCACCACGAAATTGGGCATTCATGCCATCTCCGAACTCGTCCGCCGAACGGCCGAGGATCTGATGGAGTGCAAGAACTTTGGCGTGACGAGCCTGAATGAGGTTCGGGAAAAGCTGTCCGAGCGGGGCCTGAAGCTCCGCGGAGACTGATGGCCCCCCAGGGGCTGCCTGCAGACTGCTCGTGTTTTCTGAATCAGGGTGTCCTCTGAATCAGGTTTTCGAGCCCTTTCTTACAGGGCTTTTTCGGCATACCCCACCCCTTTGAGGGGGTTTTTGTTTGCGTTCTGCGGCGGTTCCCGGTACCGTTGAACCAGGCAGTTGGAATGCCAGGGCTCCGGCGGAGGCCGCTTCCGACTGCGATCCCACCGGGAAGCACCATCGGATGACGTCAGCCAGCCTGAAGGAAAAGCCTGTCCGCGATCTCGCCCGCCTCGCCAAGCAACATGGCGTTGCAGGCTGGCATGCCATGCGGAAGGACCAACTCATCCGCGCCCTGGTTCGGAAGGCTCGAGCGCGGCCCCCGGTCGCCGCTGCGGCCAGAAGTGTCGCGGTTCCCATGCGGCAGGGCGTCCGTGATGGGCAATTGGTCGCCAAGGCGGTGCTCGGCAGCCAATCGGCCCACGGGGGCCAGTCCGCCCGCGGCAGCCTGGCCACGCTGAACGTGGCAGGAGTGCCCCGGGCAGTGGCTCCGCAGGATGCCGCCGTCGCCCTGCGGCTCGAGCAGGCCCGTCAACGCCTGCTGAAGGCCAAGAATCTCACCACGCCCCCCGAAGGCGGCCGCTCGCCTCGTCCCGTCAGGGATCGCATGGTGCTGATGGTTCGCGGCCCTCACTGGCTCCACGTGTTCTGGGAACTCACCGCCCGCAGCATCGCCCGTGCACAGGCGGCTCTGGGGCAGGAGTGGCATGGTGCCCGGCCGACTCTGCGGCTGCTCGAACTGGAGAGCGGGCTCAATGCCTCCCCGTCCGAGCGCGTGGTCCGTGAGATCGCCGTGCATGGCGGCGTCAAGAACTGGTTCATCGATATCCGGGAGCCGCACCGCTACCGCTGCGAGATCGGCTACCTGGCCGTGTCGGGACGGTTTCATGCTCTGGTGCGGAGCAATGCCGTCACGATGCCGACCACCACGCAAGGCGACACGCTGGACGCACATTGGGGTGAGATCGTCGACGATTGCGAGCGAATCTACGCCATGAGCGGTGGCTTTTCGGCCGAGCACTCGAGCACAGAGCTGCAGGAACTCTTCGAGGAGAGGCTGCGGCGGCCGATGGGTCCGCCGGCGGCGCGGAGCAGCGGCGTGGATGATGAAGACGCCGAGGAGGGGGTCGCTCCCTTCCAACTCGACGTCGATGCCGAGATGGTGGTGTACGGCGTGACACAGGCGGGAGCCTACGTCACCTTGCAGGGTGAACCGGTCAAGGTGCATGCTGACGGCACGTTCCGCGTCCGGGTGGAGATGCCGAATCGGAGGCAGGTGCTGCCGATCGTCGCCAGTACGGCTGATGGAGCATCGCGGCAGACGGTCGTGATGGCGGTGGAACGCAACACCAAGTCGATGGGCCCGGCAGGACGCGATCAACAGGAGTGATCTCTTAGCCCAAACCGGCAGCCCAACTGTCGAGAGAGCGGTATACTGAGAGAAGAGTCTGCGGCGATAAGTTTTCTGTCATGTTCGTGATGCGTCGATCCATGTCGGTGAGCTCTTAACGAGGCTCGTTGGGGGCCGATTTATGGCTCTGGTCGCGTGTATAGCCGAAGGCTCCCTGGTCGGTCGGGAAACTGACCCCCCACGGGAAAACCGCTCGGATCACATGCCCCGGAATCCAAGGCACCCCCGTCTGTTTTTTAAAACGAGCTCTCCGCATCACACGGCGCCACGGCATTGCGGTGGAAAACTTATCGCCGCGGGCTTTTTCCAGCCGCGGGACGTGCAGCCTGGGCAACCCACGACTCAAAGAGGGTCTGGGGCGGGCTCCGAAACACGGTCGCAAACGCCTGATCGAATGGCATTCCCTCGTCGAGATGCTGCACGAGGATTTCCAGCCGGCTGGCATTGGGCATGATCACGCTGACAAACCCGCCCCCCACCACGGCTGCCGCCACGGGATCGTCGTGCCCGGCGAAAAAATCAGCCGGTGAGCCACAGTTGTGCAGCGCTGCCGGCAGTTCACGCCGCCAGGTCTGCACGAGCGACGACTTGGGTTCGGCTTTCATCGCCAAGGCCCGGCCCGCGCCCCTGGCAAACCAGGCTGGCACGCCGCGGCCAAGCAGGGTGGCCGCCGCCATCTGCTCGGTGAGAATAGCCCGTGCATCGGTGGCGGCTTCGGGCGTGTCTGCTGCCGCCGGTACAACCGCCGCAAAGACGACATCGCCCGACGCCCCGGCCCCCGCCGTCACAGCCTTGGGACGATCGTCTGAAAACACCGTCTGCCAGAAGCTCGACAGGTCGTAGCTCTTGGCGAAGCCGTAGACGACGATGCCGCCTTTGACGAGCGGCGTTTTATGTGCGGCCGCTTTCTCGCCCAGCATCTGCTCCTGCAGGCGACGCTCCACGGCCTTGGCCGTCTCGGTCAGTTCGACCATCCGCGTGGCCGACAGGTTGCTGACCACCAGCATGTCACCCTGCTCGGAAAAGACCGGCGTATCGTCCGGAATCGCCCGGGCCCAGAGTCCGCGGCCGGCCTGAAAGCGCACCTTCCTGAGGTCGTCATGCGAAAGCTGTTGGGACCGTCCGGCCGCGGCAACGGTTTCGAGGTCGGTTTTCGGCGTAAGCAAATCGAGCTTGGACCCCTGATCGATCCATTTCTGGATCGTCGCGATCACTTCAGCCGACAGCGGCTGCTTGCCCAGCGGCATGCGTTGTCCTTCGATCCCCGATCCTTTGATTTTCTTCACCAGCAGGCTGTCGATGCCTTGGCCCGGCACGATCGCCGCGCCGCCGCGGCCGCCACGCAGCAGCCGCTCGAGCGTGACCATGCTCAGGTTTCCCTCCGGCTGGACGGCGTCGTGGCAGCCCGCGCACTGTTCAAGGAGGATGGGGGCGATGTCCGCAGCGAACGACACCTCGCCCGGCTTGAGCTTCACGGCCACGATCGACCTGGGGGGAACCGGGGCGGGGCCAGCCGCGGCCTGCCTCGCCATCACATCGATCGGGGCCGTGGGATCGGGACCGTCGAAGGGGGCCCCGGCGTCGATCCACTTCATCAACACGCCCAGGTCCTCCGGCGACACCTTACCGCCTCCCCGCGGCATGTCGCCGCTGAGAATCACCTCCACCAGCCTGCTGGCCTCCCCCATGCCCGGCTGTACCATGCCCGTCTTCATCAGCCCTGCATGGGAGACCATCTGAAAGCCCCCCTTGCGGCCGGCGATATGACAGCCGCCGCAGTGCCGGGAAAGGATCGGAGCCACACTCGCGGTGAATGTCAGCGCGGGCTTGGCAGCCGCGGCCGGCTTGGTGGTGGCAGGGGGCTTGGCAGCGGGGTTGGCGGCTGCAGTGGAACGGGAGGCGACCGGCGGCATGCCAGCACTTTTACCAGCCGGTTTCGCTGACGACGGCCTGAGTGGGGCCTGCGAAATATCGCTCACGTCGACGCCTTCGAGATCGAGGTCGTTTCGCAGCGAACGGCACCGTTCCCAGAGGATTCGCAGGCCAGCCGGCGTGGTTCCGCCCGCGGCAATCTGTTCGATTGCCTTGGACGCCTCCGCCACACGGGTCGCCGCCTTCCCGGGCTTGCCTTCCTCGAGGAGCGTGTGGGCCGTATCCAGAAGCTCCTTGATCTCTTTGACAGAGATCTCTTTGTCAGAGGCCTCCTTACCAGAGGCCTCGGCGGCCGCCGGCTCCGCGGAGGCCGGGCCAACGGCCACGACCACATTCCACAACACGAGCAGACACATCGCAGAGACCGCGCGGACAGCGATCAGATTCAACCGGAACGGACGGCGGCCCGCCCGGCCCTTCCAGCCACAACGCATCGTCAAGCGGGCCTGCATGTCATTCTTTCAGGGAGTAAGGGGGCGGTGTTTCCGCTGGATCCCGGGTGCTTATCCAGCGGCCGCCAGACGCGGCCCACCAGCATCCGAGGAAAAACGCCACGACTAACAGGACCAAAATGACCAGCAGGAGCAGCACTCCATAAGCATAAACCGCACGGCGTGAAAGCGTGAGACCACCCCGGCCACCTTCCCGTATCGGCATTGCCGAGGCACCATCGTCTGGCAAAGGGAGTTCGAACGAATCATCGGCGAATATTCCCCCGGGTGTCACCGCCCGTGAAACCTGCAGCGACGCGATCGACCGCTCGATACCGGCGTCTGCGAACGCAGTCGGTTCAGCCTCGAGGTCGGTCGTCTGGCCATCCCCGCGGGCCGACGCGGGCACGACCACGCGGGTGCCGCACTTCGGGCAGGGCACGGTGTTTCCAGCCCACCGGCTGGGAACATGCAGCCGGGAACGGCAGCCTGTGCAACGGAATCCGATCGGCATACGTGCTTATCCGATCCCGGGTCCGCCGGCCGGCCTCACGAGTGGTCAGCCGGGGGGCTGTCCGACTTTTCGGGACGAAATCCACCGCTCTCAAGCGCCATGATCCCGCTGGCCGTCGCGGTGCCGGCAAGCGCGATGAACCAGACCGCTCCGACGATCAGCCCAACCCGGCGGCAGGCCGCAGCCCCCACCTCGTCGCCCAGAGACGCAAGCAGACCGCCGAGTCCCAGCACGACCGCGATCACCATCGGCAGCAGGAGCGTCATCAGTACTGCAAACGCCAGACACCGACGAACTGTTTCTCGCACGTTCCCGCCTGAATCTACCGGCATGACAACCGCATCCATTCCCACCGAACACCGTGCAAGAACACGACCTGAAACCACGACGCATGGAAACTTCTATCCATTGTCGGCCACCCGCCGTGCCGCAGTCAAGCAAGGCCGCCCGCTGTGCCCGGCAGCCACTGCTACCTGTCGGTAGACTGCTACCTGTCGGTAGACTGCTGCTACTGGCCGGTAGACTGCCTCCGACGACAGAATGCCGCCTGCCACGGGCTCTCGACAAACTGCCTCTGGCATACCTCCGGCATACCTCTGGCATGGACGCTGCGGCGCATAGGGAGTGGGCGATGGAGCACCGCATGAGGTCGCTAGTGGGCAGCATCGCCTGGGCGGTCGTGCCGATGCTCGTCGCCGTCTGCTCGCCGACGCCTGCTGCGGCCGACCAGGTTGAGCTGGCCGACGGCCGCGTGCTCTACGGGCGGTTTGTGCTCTTGCCGGGCGTGGCGATCACCCCGGAGGCCGAGGGGGGGGCAAAGCCTTCGGGTGGAACGACGATCCTGATGTGTGACGACGAACTGACCCGCACCATGGTCTCCAAGCGTCGGGTGGTGAAAGCCGAACCCGGCCAGGGCGATCCCGGGCAAGAGCGGATCCGGATTCCGCAGCGGATTCCCGACAACGGCCGTCGCGTGGTTGGTGTCGGACAGATCCTCGGGGCGACTCCTTTCGATGAATACGGACGCCGCATCCTCTCGCTGGGCACAGCCAGCGGGCGGCTCGACATTGTGCAGGGCATCACGCAGATCGCCGCCCGGTGGACCAGTGTCGAAGGCATCCTCACCGAACGCCCACATCTGCTCGACATGCGAATCGCCACGTCGTCGATTCCGCGGGACGTGCTCAAGCGGGTCATCGATCAGCACCTCGATCGCACCAATCCTGATGACCGGCTGCGGGTAGTGCGTCTTTTTCTGCAGGCGGACCGCTACGACGACGCCCGGCAGGAACTCGACGAAGTCCTGCGAGATTTCCCCGATCTGGCCGAATTGGCCCAGCAACGAAAGGATCTTGCCGCCCTGGCCGCCGCCAAACTGCTCGACGAAGTGCTGATTCGCGGTCGCGTCGGCCAGGATCGGTTGGCGCTCGATCTTCTCGAGCAGTTTCCGGCCGACGATGCCGGCAGCGAAACGGTGGAGTCGGTCCGCGAAGCCCGCGACCGCTATCGCGAGCGGCAGGAGTCGGCCCGCCGGCTCATCGACGAACTGCGGCGGCGGGAGGGGCAACTCGAGGAGGAGGCAGATCGCCGCGAGGCATCGACCATCATCGACGAGATCGAACAGGGGCTCTCGTTTGCGTCGCTCGACCGGCTGGCGACGTTCGACCGGCTGGGAACCGACGCTGACATGCCGGCCAGTAGCGCCGTCGCGATGGCGATTAATGGCTGGCTTCAAGGGGCGGCCAGCGCCGACCGCAACCTCAAGCTCGCCCTTTCGTCCGTGCGGCTGCGGACACTCGTCGGCGACTATCTCCGCGCGGGAGACCAGAAGGAGCGGGACCGCATCCATGCGAGCCTCGAACAGGAAGAGGCCTTCGATGCACCAACGCTCGCGGCAATAGCCCGACAGATGCGGCCTCCATTCGACCCACCCGCGGAGATCGCCCCAGGGCTCTACGAACTTGCGGTGCCCGGCCTGGAAGGGGAGGGGAGTCTGCGCTGCCTTGTGCAACTGCCTCCCGAATACGATCCGCTGCGGAAATACCCCGCGGTCGTCTCGTTGCATGCGGCCTGGTCCACGCCACTCAACCAGATCGAGTGGTGGGCTGGCCTGCCGGGCCCCGATGGCCAGCGTCGCGGTCAGGCGGCCCGCAATGGCACGATCGTGATCGCCCCGGCATGGGCCCGCGAGCAGCAGACGGCCTACGAATACTCGGCGCGGGAGCATGCCGCGGTGCTCGGGAGCCTGCGGGAATCGCTGCGACGGTTTTCGATCGACACCGACCGGGTGTTTCTCTCCGGCCACTCGACGGGAGGCGATGCAGCCTGGGACATCGCGCTTGCCCATCCCGATCTCTGGGCCGGGCTCGTGGCGATCTCTCCCGCCGCCGGCAAATATGTCAACCACTACTGGCACAACGCCCGGACGCTGCCGCTCTACCTCGTGGCCGGCGAGCTCGACGCCGGCTGTTTCAGCCGCAACACCATGGACCTCGACCGCTACTTCGCCAAGGGATTCGACGCGACCTACGTGGAGTATCGCGGCCGGGGTCACGAGCATTTCTCGGACGAGATCCTGCGGATCTTCGACTGGATGAGTCGGCGGCAGCGGACGTTTTTTCCAGCGACGATCGATGCGGTGTCGATGCGGCCGTGGGATCGCTTCTTCTGGTGGGTCGAGATGGAGCGGCCACCGGCCCGCACGATGGTGCTGCCCTCACAGTGGCCGCCGCCTCCGGCCATCCGGCCGTTTGCGATCGACGCCAAGACCCTGCCGGCCAACAGTCTGCCGGCCAGCATGCTCTCGGTGCACTGCGGCGCCGACCGGGTGCGGATCTGGCTCTCGCCCGATTTGGTCGACTTTACCCGGCCGGTGACGGTCACACTCGACGGCCGCCGGCTCTGGAAAGATCCGGTTGTTCCCGACAAGCGGCTGCTGCTCGAAGACCTGCGACTGCGGGCCGATCGCCAGCATCCCTTCTGGGCGGTGATCGACTGGGAGAAGCGGCCGTCCGGCCCCGACTGAAGCACGCCGGACTGAAAGAAGCTGGCTGAAGCACGCCGGACAAAAGTAAGCCAGACCGGTCAGGCGCACGGGTCAGGCGCACGGGGCAGACGGAACTACCGCAGGGATCGCTTCAGCGAGCCGAGCAGACCGGGTACCCGCGTTGCCGCCATGGAGAACCGGCTCGTGACCCATCGCTCACGCTCCCCATAAAAGCCCTCGGCGTAAGCCGGGGGATCGGATGCCACACATGGCGTCGCGTCGATCGTCGCGCCGACCCCATCGCTTACGCTCCGGGCTTCTATGCGTCTTGCGTTAACGCACACGATCGCTCGCCCGCCCTATACAAGCCCTCGGCGTAAGCCGGGGGATCGGATGCCACACATGGCGTCGCGTCGAATTCTACTGCGGCTGGCTGACCGGCCTGCGGGCCACCTCTGGCTCCTTCTGGCTTCGGGGCAGGGTCATGCCGGTGATGTACCAGCCGTCGGACAGCGACTGCATGCCCACGCCCACGGTGCCGAAGTAACGCCGAATCATCTCGAAATCGGGCAGGGTGCTGCCATCCAGCCGCTGCGTCCGCACCGTCCCCGGCTTGCCGTCACCCAGAATGCCGTTGAGCAGTTGACCGGTCAGACTCTTCGACTTGGGCATCGACCCCTGTCGCAGCATTTCATAGGCGGGGCGGATGGCCTCCTCCTCACGCGTGAACGACCGCGTGGCGGCCTTGCCCGGCAACAGCCTGTCCAGTTCTGCGGCGACCTTCGCATAGTCGGCCGTGGAGCCCAACGACTCCACGCCCTCGTTCGTCGCCAGCACCCGCTCGAGGATGTCGCGGTGCGACGCCACAAACAGATGCCCGCGGGCCACGGTCACGACCGAATGGGGTAGCAGCTTTTCGTCACGCTCACGCAGTTTCGACCGACGCCGCTGGGTGTCGTCCTCGTCGGCGTGGACAACAGCACCGCCGGGGGTCTCGATCTCCAGCTGGGGAATCGCCATCGAACGATCGATGAGTTCCCAGGCGACGTTGCCCTGCACATCGATCTTGGCCATGTCGGGGTCGATCGACATGCTCTTGGCCACGGTGGCGGCGACCCGCTCGGGGTCGATCGCTTCCACGGCGATCACCAGTCGCTCGCTGTCGTCACCGATCGGCGTGGCATGGTCGTTGATGAGCGTCATGCGATTGCCGAGGCAGGCCACGAGATCCTTTTCCAGATCGATCTGCGGGCCGTCCGGATCCTCCTTCACCGAGGCGATCACGTCGTCGTAGACACCCTTCTCACCGACGAGGTCGTCGACGAGCGACTCGACGGTGACGAAGGCGTTGCGGAGATCGAATTGCAGCGATGTCCAGCCGGAGATATCCCGTGGCACCCACGGCTGCGGGCTGATGGCGTCGACGTCCGGAAACTGCAGCATGCGGGCGGCGAGATTGAACCGCTCCACCGACGACGGCTGCCGGCCGGCGAGCGGGGGGGCATAGACCATCGTCTGGTGACGCAGCGAGTGGCCACCATCGTCGAACACAACGACGCCACCGGCCCCCTTGACGGCGTCGAAGCCCTGCCGGCCGAGGATCGCCACATAGTCGGGCCCCTTCCGCTTCTCGCGGGGCGGGTTGGTGGCCTGGTAGGCCTTGGCGAACGGGAGCGGATCGACATACCAGCGGACGGCCGCGGCCTTGGCCGGCGCCTGCCCCTGGCAGCGGTCCATGACGGCGGTGAAGGCGGGCAACGACCCCACACAGTCGCCGCGGCCCTGACCGAGCGTGCCCATGACCTGCGTGATCAGGGCGGGATCATCGCCGACAACGAGTGCGTTGCCCGACAGTGCGAAGGCCACCCGCTGGTCGCCTGTTCGGCCGGAGTTCTCCGCGGCTGCAAACTGATAGACGGTCAGGCTGCTCTCGCCGTTGGCAGCGACCTTCGTGCCTTTTTGATCCACCATCCGTTGATTCATCTTCTCGATCAGGCCGCGGGCCTCGTCCTCGTGGCCGGTGGTGTCGACCAGCACGACGGTGGCCAGTTTGCCCCCGGGCGACTCGACCGCCCCGAGCGCATATTCGCCGCCGGCGACCTCGAGCAGATCATCGAGCGTGAGCCCCAGGCGGCCGAGGCGACTGCTGTTTGAGCTCTCAAACTGCTTGCGGACGCTCTCGATGAAGGGCTTCATGCTCGGATCCTTGAGCAGGAGCCCGTATTGCGAGCGGTTGAAACGCTGCCGGAATTCGGGCCCGTTGGAGATGCTGACCCAACCCCGTGTGGTGGCGGGGAAGATCTGCTCGCTCGCGGGAAAGCTGCCGTCGGCGGCTGCGATGCCCTCCGGCAGAAGCAGGCCCGTGGCGGCCGCGGCAAGTGAGACCGTCACGACGACCATGACACGGCGGAGTGAACAGATCGATCGGCGGCAGCTGGTTCCGTCCACGAAAAAATCTCCTTGCGACTTGGCACGGCGGTGTGTCACGGCGAATCGGCACAATCCGCATGACGAGCATGATCCGGATGACCGGCACGGCTCGTCTCTTGTATCGTGCATCCGGGCTCGATTTCTCGACCCAAACCGCGGAGTCTCGCAGGTGGAGGCTATTTCGATCAACACGAAACCCTCAGGCCACCCGCATCCCGGTCGCTGCCAGCGCGGCGGCGGCGAACTGGGCGGACTGGGGTGGTTGCATTGGGGTGGATCGGGCTAGGCGGCTGCAAGGCACAACCGGATGCCACGACCGACTACCACGTCGGGCCGATATGAGTCGGGCCGATGTGGATGGGAGAGAACGCAACGATCGCGAGGATACCGACCACGAGGGCCAGGAGTCCGGCAAACACGGTCTCCCGCGTAGTCCCCACCGCGGCACCAATCGCCATGCCGGCCGTGACCACGGTCGCAGCGGCCCCCAGGCCGATCACGATGCCGAGCGGCACGCCGCTGCTGGACCGCGCGGGCAGCGACAGCACCACGCACACGACCGCCGGCCAGCAGAGGATCGCCGCCTGTGACAGGGCAACACCGCCGGCAAACCGGACAAGGCCAAGACGAGGTAGGGTAGGACGAGGGATGGTAAAAAGCTTCCGCCACGACGGGCCGCGGTGGCCCGCCCGGGCCGCAGTCCTGAGAAGACGCTCCCAGCCCGCACTGCCGGCAGCGCCATCCTGCAGCGTTGCCTGTGGCACAGCCAGGCAGATGAACCAGGCCGCTGAGAGCAACGCCCAGGCCACCGCCACCGAAGAGGCCTCCGACCCGCGTGCTTCCATGCCTGTCTTGGCAGTGATCTCCTCGTGGCCGCCCATCGGGGCAGGCATCAGCACGAGCCATCCGGCCATGGCCGCGAGTGACATCACCATCGCCAGCCTGGAGAGGATCTGCCGCAGCGGTCCGCTGGCCGGAAGTGCATCGAGGTGAAGAACATCACTGCCACCGCGAGACAGCACGCGACCGCCAAACCCTGAAGCCTGGGCCTGAGCCTGGAAGGAAACCACATCGACTGGGGCCGAGAGTCTCCGCGACACGGCCCAGGCAAGACCGACGAGCACCAGCCACACCGCCGTGGCGGCCGGCAAGGCCATCGCTGGTCGTGCGACACACGCGGCGGCCGCGGCACTGGCGGTGGCCACAAGCAGCGTCAGGCTGGCGGCGTCGGCGGCCTTGGCGTTCGCGGCTCTGCTGGCCAGCACCGTGAGGGCCGCCAGCATGGCCCCGACCACCGAGACGGCCAACGCCTCGAGCAGTTCTTGCGTTCCGCCGGCGGCGGCCACCCCCAAGACGACTCCAACGAGCGGCCAGGCTGTTCGCTCGCAGGCCCAGATCCACGCGGCCGACTGTCGCAGGCTGTGGAGGGGGTTCTGCCCCGCGGTTCGTGGCGGGCAACACGCGACCTGCGAGCAGAGTTCCAGCGGCATGTCGCCGAGTGCCGCCACGGTTGCCACGGCCGCCGCAAGGAGCCCCATGCCAACTGCGATCACCGGATCTGCGGTGGCCATCACAACCCACCACCAGCCCGCCCAGCCTCCTTGAGCAAGTGCGATCCACGAGGCCGGCCGCCGGAAGTCGATGCCGCAGCAGACTCTCAGGATGGCGGCCTGGGCGGAAGCACGTTGCATGGATCTCTCACAATTGACCGATGACAATGCCCCGTCGCGTTCCCGTCACGCAGGTGTTCCCCCGGCTTACGCCGGGGGCTTGTATTGGGATGAACCGCATGGGGGATGCGTTACCGCAAGACCTATGCAAGCCCGGAGCGTAAGCGATGGGATCGGCGCGACGTTTGACGTGGCGACGCGTTTTTTGGCATCCGATCCCCCGGCTCACGCCGGGGGCTTGTATGGGAGTAAAAGCGACGGGATTCCCATTGCCCATAAAAGCCCGGAGCGTGAGCGATGGGATTCCGTGGCATCCGATCCCCCGGCTTACGCCGGGGGCTTCTATGGGAACGGGATAAACCTATCCCCGCGGCCGGACGTGCCCCTGCACCCGCGACGGTAAACCGAGAATCCGCAGGAAGCCCTCGGCATCTGTCTGATCATACGAGGAGCCGCCCCCCTCCATCGACGCGATCGCCGCGTCGTAGAGGCTCTGGCTGCTCTCCCGGCTCTTCACAAGCATGTTGCCCTTATAGAGGTTGAGCTCGACGGTGCCCGTGACAGGCTTCTGTGTCTCGCGAATGAACGCCATCAGGGCGTCCATCTTCGCCACATACCAGAAGCCGTAGTACACCATCTCCGCCACCTCGGGAGACAGCCGGTCGCGGAGATGCACGAGGTCGCGGTCGAGCGTCATCTGCTCGACGAGCCGGTGGGCCTCGTAGAGCAGCGTCATGCCCGGCGCCTCATAGACGCCACGGCTCTTCATGCCGACGAGCCGGTTCTCCACGATGTCGGTCCGTCCGATGCCGTGGCGGCCGCCGATCTCGTTGAGGGCCAGCACCATGTCGTGGGCCTTGAGCGGCCGGCCGTTCAACCGTACGGGCACGCCCGCCTCGAAGTCGAGCCGCACCGTCTCGGGCGTGTCGGGGGCCGCCTGCGGCGAGACGGTCATGCCGAAGTCGACGAGCGCGAAGCCGTCGGTCGTGAGTTCTTCGAGCAGGCCGGCCTCGTAGCTGGTGTGCAGGCAGTTTTCGTCGGAGCTGTAGGGCTTTCCCTTCGACGCCTTCACGGGGATGTTTTTTTCCTCGCAGAACTCGATGAGCTCCTTTCGGCCGGGGAACCTGGCCCGGAACTCCGCGATCCGCCACGGCGCGAGCACATGAATTGTCGGATCGATCGCCTCGGCGGCGAGCTGGAAGCGGCACTGGTCATTGCCCTTGCCGGTGGCGCCGTGGGCATAGACGGTGGCCCCCTCCGCATGCGCGATCTCCACGCAGACCTTGCTGATCAGGGGCCGGGCGATCGAGGTGCCGAGCAGATAGGTGCCCTCGTAGCGGGCCTGCCACTGCATGACAGGAAAAGCGAAGTCGCGGCAGAGTTCCTCGCGGACATCGACAATCATCGCCTTCGCGGCGCCGCAGGTTCGCGCCTTGGCGAGCGTGGCCTCCCGATCCTCGCAGGGCTGGCCGAGATCGACGTAGACCGCGATCACCTCGTAGCCCTGCTCGATGAGCCAGCCGAGGATCACGGAGGTGTCGAGACCACCTGAATATGCCAGCACGCACTTCTTCTTCATCGTCTTCTCCTGATGACTCTTTTGATTCCTCACACCTCGTGGACGAGGGCCATATTGTGCCCGCCGGTGCCAAATCCGATACCCGCCACCAGCAGAATCCGGTCGCCACGCTGAAGCCGCCCCTCGCGAAGGCCCCAGGAGCTGACATGCTCCAGAAGCGTGTTGATGTCCCCCCCCTCGACCGCGGCCAGCGGGGTGACGCCCCAGTAGAGCGACATCTGCCGGAGCGTGGCCGGGTCGTCGCTGACGCCGACGGTGGGCACCGCCCCACGCCGCTTCGACCGGGCAATCGCCGTCACGCCGCTTTTGCTGGCCACGACCACGAGCTTCGCGTCGAGCTCCGCGGCAATCCGGCTGGCGCCGTCGACCACGGCCTGAGTAATCGGGTGCAGGCCTTCAAAGAGAAACTCCGGCTGCGGCAGAAATTCGCCCGCCGAGACCGCCGCCCGGCTCTTGCCGAGGGAATCCACGAGAAACTGCCTGCGGTCCTGCAAATACTGCTTCTCCGTGGCGCTGGCGATCCGGCGCATCATCTCCACCACGAGCCGCGGATGCTCGCCGATCGCCGTTTCGCCGGAGAGCATGCAGGCGTCGGCGCCGTCGAGGATCGCGTTGGCCACGTCGGTCGTCTCCGCCCGCGTGGGCCGCCGGGAGTGCTGCATGCTGTCGAGCATCTGCGTCGCCACGATCACCGGCTTCTGATACCGCTGGCAGGCGCGGATGATCTGCTTCTGCATCATCGGCATGCTGGCCACGTCGATCTCCACGCCGAGGTCGCCACGGGCCACCATCACGGCGTCGGCCGCCTCCACGATCGAATCGAGGTTGTCGATCGCCTCCCGCTTCTCGATCTTGGCGACGACACGGGCCTTCGAACCGCGGGTCCGTAGCAGTTCCTTGAGCAGCTTGACCTCCACCGCGCTTCGCACAAACGAGAGGCTCACAAAGTCGGCCCCGGCGGAGGCGGCCCATTCGGCGTGCTGCCAGTCGGCGGCGCTCATGGCGGCCACCGAGAGTTTCACGCCCGGCAGGTTCACCCCCTGACGGCTGCGAAGCAGCCCGCCCTGCACGACCCGGCAGCGGGCCTCGTTCGCGGAACGTGTTTCAACCACCAGGCTGATCGTGCCATCGGCGAGCATCACCGCATCGCCCACGGCCAGTTCGTCGATGAGCCGTTCGTAGGTGGTCGTGAACTCATCCGGCTGCCCGCTCTCGGTGCCACGGATGAACTTGAAGACCGCCCCCTCGGCGCATTCCACCGCGCCACCGGGAATCTCCCCCAGCCGGATCTTCGGCCCGGCCAGATCGACGAGCACGCCAATCGGACGCCCGACGGCCTCCGCCACCCGTCGCACCCGGTCGAGCGTTTCCTGATGTTCCGGCATCGAGCCGTGGGCCATATTCAGGCGGAACACATCGACGCCCGCATCGACCAGGCTGCGAAGACCGGCCTCGGCGCGGCAGGCGGGACCGACTGTGGCGACGATCTTGGTGCGGACGATCGCGGAGGGGATCGGCGTGGCAAGTGACATGGCTGGCGTCCTCGGGCGGGGTGGGGCGGACGGGGTGGGGGCGGGGCCCGAAGAATACTGCAAGCCGACCGATTTGCGTTAGACTCCGGCCGATGACGACACGCATGTGGCATGACCGGAAGGTGATCGTGGCGGGCGGCACGGCCGGCTTCGGACTGGCGTTGGCGAAGCAGCTCGACGCCGCGGGAGCCCGCGTGCTGATCGTGGGCCGCTCGAGCGAGGGCGTTCGGCAGGGCCTCGCCGCCTGCGAGAGAAAAGGGGACGCAGCTCTTTTCTCCCCCTGTCCCTCCCGAAAAGAGCTGCGTCCCCTTTTCTCCCGGCGCGACAGCCGGGTGCGGGGTATCACGGCAGATTTGGCCCGGTCTGGCGAAGGAGGCCGGGTGGTCGGGGAGGCGTTGCGGATCCTTGGCGGCGTCGACGATCTCTTTTTCTGCGTGGGCCGGTCGGGCAGGGGGGCGATCCTGAAGACGGGCGTCGAGGCTCTCCGTGACTCTTTTGACGCCAACGTTTCGACCGCCGTCGAGATCACGCAGGCCGTGGCCGATGACGTGGCGGCGGCCGGCGGCCACATGGTGTATGTCGGCAGCCTGGCAGGCAAGCTCGTCACGCCCTTCATGGGTTCCTACTGCGTCGCGAAGTCGGCGCTGGCGGCCTACGTCGACGCGGTGCGGCTGGAGATGGCACCACGCGGCGTGCATGTGCTGCTGGTCTCGCCGGGGCCGATCCGTCGCGACGACGACGACCCCCGGTCGGCCGATGCGGCCGACCGCTACGCTGCCGACGTTGCGAGTGCCGGACTGCCCGCCGAGGCGGTCCGCCCGGGCGGCACCGGGGCACTCAGGCAACTCGATCCCGACCGGCTGGCCGCGCAGGTGTTCGCGGCCTGCGCGAGTCGGCGAAGCGAGCTCGTCGTGCCCGGGAAGGCGCGGCTCTTGGCGGGCCTCATCGAGTGGTTTCCGGAGTGGGGCCGCAGGATCCTGGCCCGGGTGGTCGACCAATGACACACGCCGACACGCCCTGGTCTTGCCCCGATCAGATCAACCACGTTCAGGTGCTGCTCGACTCGTTCGCGCGGCTGCTCGGCCGCGGTCTTGTTCCCCGCGATGCTTCTCCGGCCGATCAGGCCCGGAGAATCTTCGAGGCGCCGTTCGTCGTCGTCTCGCACGGCACGGAGGCCGACCCGGTCCTCAACTACGGCAACGCCACGGCGCTCGCGCTTTGGGAGATGAACTGGGCCACGTTCGTGCAGACCCCCTCACGGCTCACGGCCGAGCCGATACATCGCGACGAACGGGCCCGGCTGCTTGAGCGAACCCGCCGCGACGGCTACGTCGACGACTATGCGGGCATCCGCATCTCGCAGTCAGGCCGGCGATTCCGGATCGAGCAGGCGATCATCTGGAACTTGGTCGATAGTGCAGGCATGCACCGCGGCCAGGCCGCTACCTTCGACCGCTGGACGCCGCTGGGGGACTGAAAAGGGGACGCAGCACGGCGGCTTCCTGATGAGCGAGGGGCACGCGTCGCTGCGCCGCACTGCCGAATTCGACCGCGAGGGCAAGCTGCTCGGTCAATGGTTCGGCGGGTCGCCCTTCTTCAATAGCGCGAGTGCGACGACGGAAAAGCCAAACGAGATCTGGTATGAGGCGGGCGGTGCCTGCCTGGGCGTGGCACGGATGAATTTCGACAACCGCTCGTGGGAGCCGATCGCCTGCTACACGCTCCAGCCGTTTGGCGACGGGTTGTTTCCCACGCACAATCCGCTCAAGCACTGGCATGCCCGCACGCGGGAGGGCGTCACCTATCTCGTCAATGACGGCGGCGTCATCCTGCGGCTCGACGAAGCAAGGAATCGGCTCGTGCCCTGGGCGATCGCCGAAGCCGTGGGCAACAAGAAACAAGCCCAAGCCATGGATGGAGGCCGTCGCCGCCCAGGGGCTGGATCCCGCGAAGCTCACCGGGGCCTACACCTGGTCGGATCTCAACGGCGATGGCGAGTTTCAGTCGGAGGAGTTTTGCCTCGCGGGCAAACCGGTCTCCCAGGCCGAAGGCAACTGCTCCGTGGACGACTCGTGGAATCTGTATGTCGGCCAGAGCGGAACCGGTACGCCGTGGGTGTGCCTGCCGAATCGCGCGGCGGCCGGCGCGAAGGCTCCCGTATGGGTCGGCGGCTCGATCGTGCCTCGGCCGGATGGCGACGTGATCTGGATGGCGAATGGGGAGAGCGCCACGGCTGTCTATCGCGTGACGGGCTGGAAAAACCGGGAGCGGCAGCAGGGCTCGATCACGCTCGAGGATCCGCCGCCGCATGCGGCGTCCACCGGCACGGGGCTTTCGGCCGCCTCCTTCGCCAACACCCGGCTCGAGAGCGAGCCCGTGTCCCGACCGCCAATCTGTATCCCGCGCCCTGATAACCGCGCAGCACCTTCGCCCAAAAGCCCCACCGGGCGCGTCAGTGGGTCAGGGCGTAGAAGAGCCAGTTGATGCTGAGCTGGTAGACCTCCTCGCGGCCCTTCTGCACCGTGGGGCTCGTCTCGCTGTGGGCCGCGTTGCCCAGCGGGTTGAGCGCCGTCGGCGGCGACGACACCTCCCAGTAGCAGCCGTAGTCGTTGGGGCAGACCAAGATCGCCGGCCGCCCGTTGAGCAGCGCCGCCTGGAAGGGCTGCATGAACTGCTCCTTCAGATCCGGCATGCCCTCGAGCTTGTAGACGAGGTCGAACAAACCTCCGAATTCCTTTGTGTCCTTGAGCATCAGCTTGAGCTCGGCTCCGGGGATGATCCGCTGCACGTTCACCGGTACCGCGTCGACAAATGGGCCGGAGCCCGTGCAGTCGTCCAGCAGCAGCGTGCCCCCGCGGGCCAGGAATTTCTTGAGGTTGTCCCGCTCATCATCGCCGAACAGAAACGGAAAGTGGCTGGTGAAGTAGATGATCGGGTGCTCGAAGATCTCGTCGCCGGTCAGCTCGATCCCCTCGTTGTCGAGATAAACCGGGAAGCGGCCCTGGGTCCGCTCGCGGATCTGGTAGAAGAAGTAGGGCAGGGCGGTAGGGTCGGTATTCCAGTCGCTCTTCGCCTGCGGCTTGATCCGCCGCACGATCACCTTGCCGCGCCGATCCTGGGTCGATTCTTCCTGGCCGCCCGTGCCTGTGCCGTCGAACGTGGCGATCGTCTGGTTGGCCGCCTTGTCGAGCCAGTTTTCCTGCGCGGCGGCCGGCCGGGGTGACAGGCCCAGCGGTGGGCCGAGCACCGGCACCAGCACCGCTGCGAGCAGCACGAGCCCCATCTGGCCGACCGTCGGATTGTAGCGCATGTCACTTCTCCGTCTTCGTGCGGGTCTTCAGCACCAGTTTACCGTCCACCCAGTTCGCCAGGTCGTTGCGATCGCCGTCACCGGCGTCGGTGACCGACAGGATCATTCGCCCGGCCTTATCGAGGCCGTCGACTGAGAGCGTCTTGGCCGCGTCGAAGCCGTTGACGACGCCCGAGTCGGCCCGCAGCTTGCCGTCGACGTAGACGCGAAACACGACGCTGCCCCGTCCCTCGGTGCTGCCGTCGATGCCGACGGTCGCCTCGAACCGCTCGAACAGCCCGTCGAGCGGATACTCGATGAACGACGTGGCATGGGTGCCGATCCCGTCATCATAGGTCGTCTTGCCGATCGAGAGCGGTGCGCCGGCGGCATTCGTGTGGTTCAAGAACCGGCCGCGGGATTGGCGTGCATTGATCGCGCCCAAGCGACTCAGCGGCACCTCGTCGCCGGCCAACGGTTCGACGCGATAACCGGCCGCATTGCCCGGGGCGCCGTATCGGATGGACACGCGGTTCTCCCCCGCCCGGCAGCCGGAGAGCACGAACATCGTCTCCCGCACACCGAGGGCGTTGTCCTGCCCGGGCCCCAGGTTCCAGGTCTGCTCCGCGCCGCCGTTGAGCGACACCTGGAGCACCTGACCGATGCCGTCGAAGTGCCACCGCCGTCGCAGTAGGGCCGCGCCGGCCTGCGGGGCGACGAAGGTGAACTGCTCCTGCTGGATGCCCGCGACGAACGGCTCCCGCACCGTCCGCGAGCCTGGCAACTGGCCACCATGGTCGGCCAGCGTGAGTTGACCCTGCGCCTGGTAGTTGCAGCGGGTGCGGCTGTCGGCTGCCGCCAGATGAAGGTCGAGCCAGACCGGATGACTGCCGTCGGCCGCCGCGAGCCGCCTGAGGTCTTCGAGCAACTGGTCGAGCTGGTAGCCAGCCGGCAGGGTGATGAACAGCGGCAGCGGGGTCACCCGCAGGCCGGCGGTCGCGTCGGCCGGAATGTTGAAGGCGTCGCGGATGTCGGCGCCCCGCCAAGCCGGCGGCACTGTATAGATCCGTTCGCCGTCGACCGCCCGCCAGATAACCGTCGCCAACTGCTGCTGCCCGTTGCGATAGACAAACGCCCGCTGGTCGTCGAGGCTGCGGTCGGCGAGTGACACGCCCGTCACGTACTGCCACTGCGAGAGGAACCGCCGCGTCTCCATCAGCGCGAAGTAGGCGGGCTTGGGCACGTAGGACGGCTTGAACGTCTGCAGGTCGCCGGAGTTGCCGTAGGGGAGCCGGTAGAAGACGCCGTAGCCGTCGAGCGCGAAGCCGGTGTTGACCAGCTGGAACTGGTGGGCCGCCGCGGCCCGCGAGTGGAGCAGGAGCGCGGCCCGCGCGTGGTAGGCCGCCTGCTCGACCGGCGAGACCAGCGGCCCGATGCCCCAGTCGAGCTCCGTGATCGAGACGGTCCGACGTGTCTCGCGGAGCTTGAGCAGGTCGTCCAGATCGTCGAGGAAACCCTCCATGTCGCCCGTCTCTGGGGAGAGTTCACCGAGATTCACCTGCAGCGCAATCTCGTCGAACGGCAGCGTCTGCGGATCGGGAATCTTCCTCAGATACTCGATCGCCTTGTCGAAGTTGAATCCGCCGGCGATCACCCGCGACCGCGGGTTGTAGAGTTTCACCCATCGATGAAAGATCTCGAGCAGCGGCCGGTACCGCTCCGGCGGAATGTTCTGCGGCGCCTGGTCGAGATCGGGATTTTCCCAAAACACCCAGCGATCGAACCGGCCCCGGTATTCCCGCTGCAGTTCCCGCACGAACAGGCTCCAGTCGATGAGCCGGTCGGGAACCTGCAGGATGTTGGGGATATACCGCGTGTAGACGCCTTTCGCCAGCGCGTCGCGGGCCTCGGGGCCGGCCCAGTCGGCGGCGAAGCCGACGACCGGGTCGAGGGTGAGCGAGAACGGCAGCTTGGCCGCCTCGAACGCCTTGGCGGCCGCCGCCGCCTCGGCCTCCAGCCGCGCGTGGTCGACGGCCCCGTGTGCAATCGCCTTTTCGGTGTCGCGGATCGCCTGCTCCGCCGCCGCGAGCGGCAGCCGATTGTTCTCGAACACCGTGCGGGCCGCCGCCAGCTTCTTTTCGATCGCCTCGGCAGCCTGCCTTGTCTTCGCCCGGTTGGCGGTGAGAGGAGCCAACGCCTTTTCACGCTCGGCCATGCCGGCCTGTGACTGCTCAACGGTCTTTTGCGCGGCGGCCAATTCGGCCGCCAGCGTCTCCAACGTGTTTGGCGGAGGCGTCTCCGCCGGCGGTTCCGGTGTGTCCTTCAGCCGCTGGATCTGGGCCGTCTTCTCCGCGACGAGCTTCACGGCCTCCGCATGGTCGAGCCGGGCCTTGGCCAGGATCTCCTCCGACTCCCGTACGGCCTTCGCCGCCGTCTGGTCGGCCGCTGCCAGCGGCGCGAGTTCCGCCGCGGCCGCATCGACGTTCTTCTGCGCCGCCTCGACGTTGCGGGCCGCCTGCTGCCGCGCGGCCGCCTGTTTGCCGACCTCCGCCTGGAGCGCCGTCACGGTTGTCACGGCGGCGGGCACGGCGGCGGCCGTCTTCTCCTTCGCCTCGGCCAGCGGCCGCAGCTCCGCGGGCATCACGGGCAGTTCTCGCCGCTTGCCGGACTCCATTTCAAACCAGGTGAAATGCCGCACGTAGGGGGCCGGCTCGACGTTGTCCCAGTCGAGATAGATCCGCTCGTTGGTGAGGCCCAGTTGGCGGCGCAACGCGAGCGGATCGCCGAGCATCGTCACAGGTTGCGGGCCAAAGAAGCCGGCCGCCGGAAGCACCGCGAGCGGCCCGCGGACGGGCTGCGAACCGACACCCGCGAGCTCGAGGTCGTAGACACCCGGCGCGAGACTGTCGATGAGCGTCACGTGCCGCCGCTCCCCGGCCTTGATCTCCAGCGGCACGGTGCCCTGCCGGGCGACGAAGCCCTGTGCCTGCCGCAGCTGAAACGAAACCGCAAACGTCGCCGGCTCGGATGCGAAGTTGGTGACGATCGCCGTGAGCGGGGCGCCGGGGGCGTGCATGCGGCTCTCGTCGGCATACTCGATCTCGATGCGGTGCCACTGGTCGCGGGGCAGGTGCGTAACAGCCCGCACGTTGTCGAATCGCACCTCGACGGGCTGGTCGCCGGTCGTCTGGGCGTTGAACGCCAGATTGAGTGGATAGGCGGGCTCGAAGAGGAACGACCGCGATTTTTCCGCGTGTCCCACAGGAATCGGCGGAGCCGCAACCGTCACCTTTCGCCAGCCCTGCCAGTCGACCGTGATCGGCTCGGCCCAGAAGAGGTTGTGTTTTCGCAGCCAGACGCCCGTGGCGGCCGCGTCGATGAACCAGGGCTGCAGGGTCACCGGATGGGGGCCGCCGTGCACCATCAGTTCAACCCGGTCGAGCTTGCCTGGCAGCGCCGGGTGCAGGAGCACCGAGTTGTCGACCTGACCGGGCACGACGTTGAGCGCGAGCGAACCCTTGCTGCCGTCGGCGCCACCGTCGACGACGGTCGCCCTCGATATGGTCACTGCGCCGGCCGCGTAGCCGCTGTAGGTCTCGCGGTGTTCGAAGTCGTGCACGACTGCCGCCTGCATGGGGAACTTCCAGGCCTGCCGGCCGGTGATGCGGGCTCCGGGCACGCTCGCATCGGTGAACGTCGCGTCGATGTCGAGCGGTCCGTCCATCGTCTTGCCGGCGAGTTCGTCGAGCGGCACCTCGACAGACGTGAACTGCCCGGCCTTCGCCGGCAGATCAAGCGTCTGCGACCAGACGGACCTTCCCTCGGCATCGCGGGCGGCGAGGCTGAGCCTGCCACGCGGCAGGTCGACGCCGCGGCCGTTGCCGAGGCTGACGACCATCACTGCATCTTTCGCCAGGGAGCCGTCGGCGCGATTCGAGCCGAGTTCGAGCGAGAGCCGGCCATTTTCGGCCGCCTGCGTCTGCACCGAGAGGTCGTCGAGCCACACCTGCCGCGGCTCGCCGGCCTGCTGCCCCTTGGCCACCGTCGTACGGACCGATACCGCGAGGATCTTCACCGGCGCATCGATGTCGGTGGTGGAACCCTTGCTGCCGGTGGCCTGCAGCCCCGCACCGAGAACGGGCACCGTAAACCGGCGCCAGCCTTCGAAGTCGAGCGTGCAGACCTTCGCCTCGGCGAAGTTGGCATTCCGTTGCCAGGCGGGCAGTGAGAAGTTGATGTGGTCCTCGAACGACACCAGCAATTCGTCGGTCGTGTTGTTGCCCTTGACCCAGATGGAGAGCGCCGTCGGCTTGCCCGGCAGCACCTGCTGCGACCAGACATGGGCCGGCTTGCCGCTCTCGTAGCCGATGCGGAGCGACTGGCGGCCGGCGTGCTTTTCTGCAGGGTCGTAGGCAATCCGTGGGTAGTCGCGCTGCTGGAGATCCTGGAGATGCCCGGAGTAGTAATACTGCAGCGAGCGATAGCCCTGCGGCTGGCCATCGGCGGTGAACCAGTCACCACGCTGTCCCCGCTCGAAACTGCTCAGCGGAATCTCGGCGCAGGCCTGCGCGAACCGCTCCTGCGTGCGGAACGAAAGGCCGTGCACCTCGCTGTCGATGTCGAGCTCGGCCAGGTAGGGGCCCACGCTCGCCGCAGTGTCGGGCGTGACGAGGATGCGGTGCACGCTGCGATCAGCGTCGGGCGGCAGGCGAAGCTCGCGCTGGAAGGCGACCGCGTCATCGCCGTCGCGGACCGTCAGGGCCACCGGGATGTCACGCGGCTGGGCCGACTTGTCGCCCGGCAGCGAGACCACGAAGGCCACGCTGCGATCGGGCCAGACGCCCTCGCCCGCGATCGCATACCACGGCACGCTCGCCGCCTCGCCCACGAGCGTCGCCCGCGCGGCATAGTCGAGACTCGCGACGGAATCGCGAAGCGAGAGTTCCAGCCGATGCGTTTTCTTCGGGTCTTTGATCGCGTCGAGCGGGATGGCGGCCTGCCACGTGCCATCGACGCGGGCAAGTTTCACCACGCCGCCCGCGAGCGGCTTGTCCTGCGGATCGAGTACCGACCAGGCCACCGACGGCGGCTCGGGCAGTTCCGCCGGCAGATCGCGAACCACAAGCTTCGCCTGCGGCTTGCCCTCCACCCACGCGACGGCGAGATCGACGCGATCGGTGGTGGCGGTCGCAAGCAGGCAGACCGCAAGCAGCATCTGGGCGATCATGGCTTGGCCTCCGCGGCTGGTTTGTCGGCGGGCGCGAGCACGGTGTAGGAGCCGCCGAGCAGGTGCCAGGCGAAATTCATCTGGAATGTCTGGTGCGATTTGTCGGCCGGCCGCTCGATGAACGCGAGCCGTCCGCGGTAGTAGCTCAGCGGCACCACGGGATCGTTCGGCAGCGTGAATGGCGGCGCGAGCAGCGCGGGCTTGCCGCGGCTGGCAGCCATCGGCTGCCACGGGATCGATGCGCCGGTGTCGAGCCTGGCGAGCATGGCCGTGCCGCCACTGAAGAAGAGCAGACCGCTCTGAGTCAGCAGCGGCTCATACTCGAACCGGCTCTCGACCTGCTGCTTCCAGAGGATCCTTCCCGTCGCGCGGTCGACCGCGGCCAGCGTTCCGCCGCGGCAGCCATACACCACCACGTTCGCGCCGACGACGGGGCAGCGGGCGAATTCATCTCCCAGCGGCGTGGCCCACCGCGGCCGGCCGGTGGCAAGGTCCACCGCCTGAGCGAGCCCCTTTTGGTCGGCCAGGTAGACCGTGCCCTGATCGACCGCGGGGGTCGAGTCGGTCGCCGCCGCGATCGGGAGCTGCCAGAGCGTCTTGAACGTCGCAGCATCGACGGCGCTCAGCCGTCCGTCGTCGGTGATGAACACGAGCGTGCGGCCGTCGGTCGCCAGCGAGCCGAGCACCAGCCCGCCGATCGGGGCCTCCTTCATGATCTGGCCGCTGGCCAGATCGAGCTGGAAGAGTTTGCCCAGGTCGTTGGCCACATAGACGTCCTCTCCGATGCAGACCGAGCAGCCGAAGAGCCGGTTTCCGAGCGGAGCTGACCAGAGCTCGGTGCCCGTGTCGGGATTCAGGCAGTAGAGCTTGCCGTCGTTGCCGGTTCGCAGGATCAGCCCGGCGTAGAGCGTGCCATAGGGGGTGTAGCCGAAGCCGCCGGCGCGACCCCTGGAGACATCCTTGAGCGGCTCGGCCAGCGTGTGCGAGGTGTTCTGGCCGAACGTGCGGCCCAGATACATGCGGCCCTCGGCCAGCAGCGGCTGCGTGATCGGCGCGTGCCAGACGACCGCCTCGTCGTGAACGAGGCCCCGCATGAGCGGCGGCAGGTAGTCGTCGGCGAGGGATTTGAGCCGCTTGTCGACGCGGGTGAAGTCGCCCATATAGGTGTTCTGGCCTTCGGGATCGAGGAACGCGGGCTGTCCCTCCCGGCCCGAGAGGGGACCGTACAACTCGATCTCGCTCACGGTGCGGTGACGCTCGATTGAGTTGACGAGCACGAGCTTCACAAGCGTCGTCTTGATCGGCGAAAACTTCACGAGCCGGAACACCTGCGCGTTGTTGCGAACGCTTGCCAGCAGTCGGTCCTTGCCTGTCTCGGGATCGACCCCGTAGACGTCGAAGTGCGGTGCGACCTGGTCGGGGCGACGCTGGTTGAAATAGACCGCCAGCATCGAGATCCAGCGCGGCTCGCGGAGCGACAGCGAAATCGGGAGTTCGGGGCTCTCGCGGCTGAAGGGCTGGATGTACCAGTGGTCCGACGTGTCGTTGAGCCGGCCGTTCTGCATCCAGGCATTCTCGACGAGATTGAGGCTGCCGGTGTGCAGCGGGGGGATGAGCACGCGGCTGACCGCCTGCTCCCGCAGGTTGCCGACCGGGTCGTATTGCTGCGCATAGAGCGGGTTTTCGAGGACAATCGGCGTGATCGGGTAGAGCGGCTCGCTGAGCACGTGGTTGATGCTCGGGAACCGGATCTGACGCAGGCTGACCCGATCGACGAGGCAGCCTCCGGCCGCCGCCGAGAAGCCGACCGTCAGCGTGCCGCACTGCTCGCCATTCTTGAAGGCCACGCGGGCGAACCGCCACTGCGCCTCGGCCGACAGCCGCACCGCGGTCGACTCGCGAAACCGGCCGTCCCCCATCAGGCCGGCGAGCAGTTCAACCGGCGTCTTGGGGTCGGCAGCGCGGTAAAAGAATTCAAGCACCCAGGTGGCGTGGGTGCCGAGATAGCCGCTCACCTGTTGCGTGACGGGTGTTGGGCCGACGGCGAGGCCGCGGCTGCTCTCATGACCCGGGCCACGGTATTCGACCCGCGGAGTCTGCCAGCCGGTCTGCTCCTCCGCATCGCCGTTGACGAGCCGGTTGGGCCCGAGCCGCACGAGCTTGTCGAGCTGGCCCGGCTCGTCGCGTGTCTCGGGCCAGAGGCGGGCCGTCAGATCTGGGAACGACGGATCACGTTCGGGCAGGTCGCCGCCGAGCGTTGGGTTCGACTGCGACAACTCCTGACGCCAGACGGGCTTGCCATCGAGATCCAGCGCGAGGACCGTGCCACGTGCGCCGCCCAGCACCAGTTGGCTGCCATCAGGGGTGAAGGCGATCGCGCTCCCCAGTTCCGGCACCATCGTGTCGGCACGCCTGCGGCCGTCAACCGTCGCGAAGATCTGCAGCCGGCCATATTCGTCGAGCGTGGCCAGATGGCCGCCGTCGCGGCTGACGGCCGCGAACGTCGGTGCGGTCACAAAGGGTCCGATCCGGCAGACGAGCCGGTCGGCTGTGTCGTAGTAGAGCAGCATCGCGCCGTCGCGAACCAGCCGCCGTTCAACCCCGAGCGACAGCATCCCCTGCCGATACGGCACCTTCGCCAGCAGCTTCAAGGTGGGATCGAAGAGCCACCGCTCATGCCCCTCGGCCAGCATGGCATTGGGGGCATTCACGACGGGTCCTGCCGCATCGGCAGGCCACGCCACACTCGCCGTCACCTCTTTGCCGTTGTCGATCTCCTTAAACTCGTGCACGAGGCCGCCACGCAGATCGCGGACGACCAGATGCACGTCGTACACGACCGCGTCCTCGTAGGCCTTCTTCGTGTAATACCGGCTCGATTCCAGCTGCGCGATCCGGCTGCCGTCGGGACTGAGCGCGTAGCCGTGCAACTGCCGTCGGAGTGTCTTGTCGGCCACGTCCTTGTCCTCGTAGGGCTCTCCCTCCCATTCGGCGACGACCGTTCCCTGCTCGTCGAACAGCCGGAACCTGTCACCCAGGTTGTGGAGCAGCCGGCGCGGCCCGGCAAGCCAGAGGAAATCAGCGTCGGAGAGGGAGTAGTCGTCGTCGGCGAGCGTGCCGCCCGGATCGAGATTGATCCGCGCCTGCGAGAGCGGCTTGTTGTCGTGGGTGAACTGGTAGAGCCGCGCCCCCGCGGCGGTGTAGGCCAGCACGCGATCGTCGGTCACCTCCAGACGGCGAATGCCCATCTCCGGCAGCCGCCGCGCGAAGCGGACCGCGCCGTTCTTGTCGAGCGAATAGAAATTGTTGCCGTGGCCCCACGTGCCCAGATAGAGATTGCCGGCGGCATCGAACTTGAGATGTTCGATCATTTCGTTGGTGCCCATCTTCGTGGTCACCGGCACCGCCGCCGTCGCGCCGGTGTCGGCCACGGTGCGTTCGACGGCCCCCGCCTGTCGCGCGCCGGCCTCCGCCGCTGGTGGTGCGGCGGCCGCGAAGAGGGAGTCGACAGCGGCCTGCATGCCCGCCGCGTCGTTGGCGATCAGGCAGAGTGTGTCATGCGCGAAGTGAAGACCCTTCGTGGCGACCTGCACGCTCGGCCGGCAGCGTTCGCCCGGCTGTCCGAGCGGCCGGTGGGAGAGGTAGCCATGCTCGGCAAGCGCGTCGATCAGGAGTGATCCGCGGGCCGCGCCGAGCACCACGAGTGGCCCATCGACGACCAGCCCGGGGCCGATCAGCGGCTGTGAGCCCCGCCAGGTGTGGAAGCCGTCGCCGAGCGGGTCTTCCGACTTCGGATCGCCGACCGGACGGCGATACACGCTCGCCTCCGGTGCGACCCGGGCGGCGATACCGCGGTCTTTCAGCTTCCGAATGAGATCGCTCGCCACGGCGTCGGCCCCCGCCACGCTCCTGGCAACGGCGATCGTGACGGCCTGCTTGGACGCCTTCTTCGATTCGATGAATCTCGCCACCTCGGCCGGATAGGGCATGGCGACGGCCTGCGGGCCTGCGAGTTCGAGCGGCAAGGCAGCCCGCGCCGGAACGATGATCGTGTGCGAGGCCATGCGGCCGGTGAGGGCCTCGCGAACCTCGATCGTGGTGTCGCGGTCGGCGGCCCCCTGCGGCAGCGTAAACTCCGCCGCCGTGTCGGCTCCCAGCACGCGGTCGAACTCCCGCGCGGTGCCACTCTGGCGGAGCGTGATCCGCACCGGAAACACGCCCTTGATCGGTCTGCCCGACACACCGCGGAGTTCTCCCCGCAGACGCAGGTGGCCCGCGTCGGCCTTCCAGGCAAGACTTGTCTCGAGTTTCGCGACGGGCTCCGGCGTGAAGGCGACGATCGCGCCCTGCAGCCTCCGCAGGTCGAGGTCGATCGCCTGCTCGCGGTCGGCGTGCGGCCCGTCGGCCGGCCTGATCTCCAGCGGCTGCTGGGCCAGCAGGTCGTAGGCCGCGGTGCCGCGGTGCCGCGGCACCTGGAGCCGTTGCACCTTGGGGAGTACCTGCGACTGCTTGACGGAATGGCGATAGGGCGGATCGTCGAAGTTGGCGTGGATGAGATACTGGATGTCGCCGCCGCTGCGCCAGTTGGGGCCGACGCGGAAATCGCCACGCGCGGCGGGCTCGACGCCCCACTCGGCCAGCTTCGGCCCCAGGAAATCGACGATCGGCTGGCTGGCCCGGTAGATCTTGTTGAGTTCGTCGTCCTCCCAGGTGGCGAAGTAGTTGTCGCCGATGAAGTAGCTGTCGAGTTTCCAGTCGCTGAGCTTCATCACGCCGGGCAACTGCAGCTGGCTATCGCCCTCGACCACCACCTTGATGCCCTGATCCACCGCCGCCTTGAGCCGCTGCATGACCGTCTCTGAGAGCTCGCCCTCGAAGTGGATGCCCGGCACGAAGATCACGGCGAAGCCGTCGAGCGGCTCCTCGAGCGTCTCTTCGCGGAGGAACGTGGCCGGGTAGCCCAGCCGCCAGCAGGCGACCGCGATCCCCTCGGTCTGGCAGCCGACGGCGATCGGCTTGAACCGGCTGGTCGCATGCTGGGCAAGCGTGCTGACGATGCCGACCCGGCGGTAGCCGTCGGTGGTGTGATCGTTGATCGCACCGAACGGACGGAGGATCTCGCGGTTGAGCACGCGGGTCGTCTCGTTGGCCAGTGCCGTGCCCGGATTGGGACCATCGTCGAACGAGTGGGGCAGGCCATATTGCGCGACGCCGTTGACCCCGAGCGACAGCACCGACAACGCCATCTGCCGCGTGTATTGGCCGTCGAAGTCGGAGCTGGATTCATGCGTCAGCGGCATGTTGAGGTAGAGCGTCTTGCCGCGGCCCGTCCGCAGGATGCTGGCCATCAGCGGCGCATGCACCCAGCCGGTGATGTTGTCGGCGTAGTGCACGTGGCTGATGATGTCGAGATTGCGAAACAGGTCCGGCGCGTAGCCGTTGTAGATGTCGTCGCAGGTGCCCGGCGCCATCCAGGTGCGATGGTAGGTGCCGAACCGCGCGGCCGGGGCGATCCCCCGCGCCACATCGACGACCCTGTCGATGTATTCGGCCCAGCCGTGCTGCTGCCAGTCCTGATAGGCGATATACTGCTGCAGGACGGCCGGATCGCGCTGTGCCAGCGGCCGTTGGAGGTAGCGGGAGAAGGCCTGCTCGATCTTCGACGGCGGCACGCCGAACTTTTCCTCGGCGAGCCGGATGCGGGTCGCGCCGAAGTATTTCTGATGGTGCGGCACGAGCCCCGACACGGCCGACTCGTACATCTCGTCGTAGAGCATCATGCCGTCGAAGGCGGGCGAATGCCGCATGGCCTGGGTCTCGCGGGCGATCCAGCGTTCGCTCGCCCGGATGTAGGGCTCGATTCGCCGCGGCAGATGAAAATCGTTGTAGCTCAGCCAAACGTCGCTGTATTGCATGCCGTGGCGGACGCAGGCGTTGAGGATCTGCTCACGCGGCGTGGGCGTGTAGACCGCGTCCGGCGGCGGCAGACGCGGGTCGACTTCGGAGAGCCGCTCCCGCCAGGCGTGGCCGCGGAGGTGGTGGTTCGTCGAATACGTCATCAAGTCGACGCGGGTGTAGCCCAGCCGGGAGAGCGTGTCGACGGCGCGGTCGAGGTCGATCAGTGGCACCCTGTCGCTCGTATGACTCGGCTCCAGGTTGTTCATGGCCTTCGTGTATTTCGACGGCTTGACGACGTGAAAGAGACTCGGCCGTTCGGCGGTGGCGATGTCGAACTGCCAGGGCATCGCCGCGATACCCGTCGGTAGGTCGGCCACGGTGATCGTGTAGGAGCCGCTCTCGAGCCGGGCGGTTCGCATGGCGGGCAGGTCGCACGGCTGACTCCACCAGGCGGCGCCGGGGTCGTCGAAGGGGAGCCTGTCCTCGCGGCCGTCGGGATGGGTGAGAAGAATCGTGCGCCGACCGGCCGGTCGGGGCTCCGCTGACCGCAGCACGACCTCAAGCGCGATGGGCTCGCCGGCCACGAAGGCATTGCGGCCCCGATTGGAGACGACACTCGCCGAGCCCCGCTGGCCGCGGTCGACGATGCAGCTCTGGATCTCAGCAGCCAGTGGCGGGAACGGACGCGTGTCCCCCTTTTCGCACACGGCCAGGCGGAAGACGGCATATTGAAACGGCACGTCCGGCACGAGGAACCTGAGCGGGCCGCGATCGCCGCCGGCCTGCCAGTCGAGCACCTCGACCGGCTGCCAGTTGCGGGCCATGGGGTTCGACGGCTGGTAGGGGCTCCACTCCGCCCGCACCTCCGGCTGCGTCAGCGACGGATGGTCCTGGGATTGGCGAAACCGCACCGACACGACCCCCTCGCCGCCGCGCTCGTAGATCGGCGCATTCCACTCGAAGGCCACCAGGCGGATTGCGTCCTTGTTCCCCGGAGTGTTGTCGCCCGCGGTGTT
>JBIIFB010000188.1:0-6925 GCA_044237545.1 Pirellulales bacterium | reverse complement strand
GATGGCCCACCTTTTCAACTCACGCCGCCGGTGTGTTCCTTCCCTCGGCTCGCAAGCTCGCCTCGGTCAGGAACACACCGGCGATTTACAGAAACAATGTTGCACTAACTGAGTTGCGCCCCGGGCTCGAAGTTGCCATAGTGAGAGCCATGGCAGTAGCTCGCCGCAAGATCCGCCCTGAAGACATCCACGGCCTGAAGACATCCACGGCTAGGCCCGGCAGGCGGGCGTATTGGCCAGGTGGCCAATTGCGGCCCGGTCACTACCGGCCTACCATCGGCGCTTGTCGCATCGGCTGTCCGATGTCGACGGGGTGACCTGAATGACTTTTCCGGGGGATGTCGTATGGACTCCAAGCAGGCACGATGGCCGAGACGGTTGGCGTTTACGCTCGTAGAACTGCTCGTCGTGATCGCGATTATCGGCACGCTCGTCGGGCTTCTGCTACCGGCAGTGCAGGCGGCCCGGGAGGCGGCGAGGCGGAGCAGTTGTTCCAACAACCTCAAGCAGTTGGGCGTGGCGCTGCACAGCTACGAATCCGCCAGGCGGAGCTTTCCGCCATCCCGCTGGGGGCCGAAGGAAACGGCGTGTAGCTGGCCACCGAGCGGCAACGACTGGTCGACCTGCGGCGACGGCACGGTGGTGCCCGCAAAAGGCACCATGATCGATGGTGTCGCCTATCCGGGGGCCGGAGGATTCAGTGGCTACGTCGCGATGCTGCCGTACATGGAGTATCAGGATCTCTACAACACCATGATGCGGGACGCCGCGACGAGCCCGAAGTATCTCTATCAGAAATACACACCGTTCCGCACACAGATTCCTTCCATTCTCTGTCCCTCCGACGTCCCCCGGTTCAGTGACGGTGGTGGCGACTATTCGGAGTGGGCGCAGCATAACTATCTCTTCTCGAGCGGCGACCAGCACATCAACCTGCATGTCGATCACACCTACTATCGCCAGCGGGGTATCTTCGGCACGAATAGCAACTGCCGCACGAAGGACATTCCCGATGGCCTGTCGAAGACACTCGCGATGTCAGAGTGCACCCGGCCTGACGGGAATCTGAATGTGGCGGTGAACGGTCCGACAGCCACCTCGAAGGAGAGCACCTGGAGTGTGAACGGCTGCTGGTCCTACTGGAACGGCAACGGATACACGACGAACAACTTCCACCCTCGCAACAGGTCTCCGGGGGCGTTCTGGGCCTACGGCAGCTACTCCAACATCAATTTCAACACCTGCCTGCCGCCGAACGGCCCGGTCTGCAGCCAGTTCAACCAGTTTGGGTTCGGTATCTACACGTCTCGCAGCCGCCACGGTGGCGGAGTTCAGAGTCTGTTTGCCGACGGTGCCGTGACTTTCGTGAGCGAGAATATTGATGCCGGAAACAAGGCCGGGGCGTCGCCCACCAGCGACACCACGTACATCGCCAAGACGACTGCGTCGCCCTACGGCGTCTGGGGAGCCCTCGGCAGCCGCGTTGGGGGCGAGTCGCCCGCATTTCCATGAGGATGCAAAGGATGCCATCTCCCCGCTTTTCCCGATTGGCTTGGCTGCTGTTCTGCTGCGGCGGCGCGTGTGTCGTGGCCGGCTGCTCCCGATACGTCGAGGACAAATGGAGCCGTGCCCGCCCGCTGACCTATCCGGTGCGAGGAACGGTGCAGTACGACGGACGGTCAGTCAGCGGTGCGGTTGTGACGTTCATGGGCCGGAGCACTTCCGGCGCGGATCTTGCCGCGGTCGGCCTGACGGATGCGAACGGACGGTTTGAACTCAAGACCTATCGGCCCGGCGACGGTGCGATCTCGGGGAGTCATCGCGTGACGATCGAAAAGCGGTCGGTGTCTGGAAGTGAACCCGATTCCGGGAAGCCGTTTGAAAGCCAGCAGGAATACGAGGCCCAGCGTGCCGCTGGAGCGGGGCCGCCGAAGCTCGCGCGGGAGTTGCCAGCGAAGTATGGATCGTTTGAAACCTCCGGCCTCACGGCCGAGGTGACCGACAAAGGGCCCAATGAATTCGTCTTCCAACTGGAAGGGTCCGGGCCTGAGGCGAAGGGACAAGCGTCGCACCCCTGAGGCTGAGGACCCGCCGCGATAGCCACATCCCAGCCTGCCGCACGATCCGTGCTGGGCTATGATGAAGGAATGGGGAGTTGCCAAGAATCGACGCGTTTGGGTTTGCGGCTGGCCGTCATGATGCTGGCGTGTGGCGCTGCCGGCGCACGATGCGACGATGCCTTCCTGCCCATCGCCGACGTCAAGAAACTGTCCAGCGGGGAGGGCGATCGCGGACCACCGGTGCGGATTCGGGGCGTGGTCACCTGGCGTTGGCAGCCCCGGCATGTCCACTGCATCGTCCAGGATGAGACGGGCGGAATCTGGATCAACATCGTCGCGTCCAGGGAGCAAAAAATCTGGGCGGGCGACGATGCCGATCTCGAGAGGATCGTGGTCGGCGACGAGGTCGAGATCGAAGGCCGGCTCGAACCCGGCGGCTATGCGCCGAACGTGCTGCCGATCTCGATTCGCAGCCTCGGCCGCCGTCCACTGCCGACGCCGATCGAGGTCGACGATGCGCGGTTCTTCAGCGGCTATGTCCATCTCAGACGAATCGTCGTTGAAGGCGTCGTACAGGGATTCCGTGACGCGGGTGAAGAGGGCTGGCTCCTGCTCATGGAGCGATCGGCGCGGCCGTTTGTCGCCAAGGTGCCTCGGTCGGCCGCCCCTGATCCCTCGGCCACGCTCGTCGATGCCACGGTCCGCCTGACGGGTGTCGTGGGTACCGTGTTCAATACTCGGGGCCAATATCTGCATCCGTCCTTAAACGTGGGGAACGTGCTTGAGGTAGAGATCCTGGAGCCGCCGCCGAAACCCTTCGGAATTGCGTTCACGCCACTCGAAGGGCTCGCCCATTTCGCCTCTGCGCCGCCGGGCGGTCATCGAGTCCGCACCGAGGGCACTGTCAGCTACGCCGTTCCCGGCGAATGCTTCTACGTGCAGGAGGGCTCGACCGGCGTACGGGTTGCGGTGAGGCAGCGCGAGGTGCCACGGCCCGGCGACCAGGTCGAGATCGCCGGCTTCATTGACCGCAGCCGAGACTTCGCCGGGCTTGCGGAGGCCGTGTACCGCGTCGTCGGACGGGTGAATCCTCCCGATCCCCGTCGGCTGTCGCCGGCTCAGATCCTTGAGATGTCACGACGGGCGAGGGCGAAGGGCCAGATGGCCCAGCCTGGCGATTTTGACGGCTGCCTGATCCGGTTTTCAGCGATGCTGATCGATTCCCGGAACACGCCTGAAGGTGCCCTGCTTCTGCTTGATTCCGCTGGCGAGAGCGTCACGGCCCGACTGTCCCGTGAACAGTCGGGGCGGTTGCCGCCCTTGGAGTCGGGCTCCGTGGTGGACGTCACGGGCATTCTGCAGATCGACCTCGGCGAACGGTTTCGGGCCCGGCCGGCGAACGCCGATATCGGGAACGGATCGGTGATCGATCGGCTGACGCTGCTCATTCCCTCCGCCACCGACGTCAGTGTGATCAAGTCGGCTCCCTGGTGGAATGCCCGGCGGCTGTCCATCGCCCTGGCAACGCTGGCTGCGGTGCTTGTCGCGACGATTGGCTGGTTGGGCCTCCTCCGTAGGCAGGTGGCCGTGCAGTCGGTGCGGTTGGCCGGCGAGATGCAGCAGCGGCGGGATGCGGCCGTGGAATTCCAGGCATCGCTCCGCGAACGGAATCGGCTTGCCGCCAATCTCCATGACACGCTCCTGCAGTCGCTGGCAGGCGCGGGCTTCCAACTTGACACGTGCCGGCGTGCGGTCGCCCGGGCGGATCTTGGCGACACCTCTGATCACTTGGATGTGGCACGGAGGATGCTCAAGCATGCTGTGGAGGAGTTGCGCGGATCGGTCTGGGCACTCCGCACGATGCCGATGGCGGGCCAGTCGTTCTTCGATGCGGTTGTGGCGCTCGTGGCCCACCTCGGCAGCGGTCACGCGGCGAAGATCAGCGTGTCGGCGGATGGCGAGCCCTTCGGCATTCCCAACTTCGTGGCCGGTAACCTCCTGCTCGTGGCCCAGGAGGCGATTCGCAATGCAATTCACCACGGGCACCCGGATGCCGTCGATGTGCTCGTCGCCTATGACGCCGTGGCCCGGCAGATCCGGGTGTCGGTCGCCGATGACGGCGATGGATTCGCCGTCGGCAACGAGGCTGGGCCGGCGCAGGGGCACTTTGGAGTACAGGGCATGCGGGAGCGGATCGGCAGCCTCGGTGGCGCACTGCAGATCGACAGCCGGCCGGGAGAGGGCACGAGGATCACGGCCGTGATCACGACGCCGGCCTACGATGTGGAGTTGGAGCAACCGGCCGAAGAGGGCGGTAAGCCGGATACGCACGCATACAAGCCCGGAGCGTAAGCGATGGGATCGCGCTCGGCGATGATCCCCCGGCTGACGCCGAGGGCTTGTATGCGGATAGAAGCCCGGAGCGTAAGCGATGGGATCGCGTCACTTGAACCGGGCGATTGCGTAGGACTTTTTCCCTGACCGGAGGACGAGCGTGGCGGCGCCAGCCAGGTCCTTCGCGGTGAGGCGATAGGCGACGTCGGAGATCCGCCGGTTGTTGACGTAGGCCCCGCCCTGCTCGATCGTGCGGCGGGCAGCGCCGCGACTCTGGGCAAGGCCCGTGTCGGCCAACGCCTCCATCAATTGGAGTCCCTCGCCTTCGAGCGACGAACGGGGAAACTCCCTGCTGGGCACGTCGGCAAAAATTTCAGCGAGTTGGCTGTCGTCGAGTTGGCCGATCTCGGCACCAAAGAAGATCTCCGTGGCCTGTCGGGCAGCGGCAAGGCCCCCGTCGCCGTGCACGAGCCGGGTGAGTTCCTCGGCCAGACGCTTCTGCGAGTCGCGGGCGGCAGGCTGGGCAGCCCGCTTGGCATCGAGGTCGGCAAGGTCTTCGAGCGACAGGGGAGTGAGGCGAGCCAGGCACCGGCCGGCGTCGTCATCGTCGAGATTGATCCAGTATTGGTAGAAGCGGTAGGGACTCGTGCGGCGAGGATCGAGCCAGATCGCACCGGAGGCCGTCTTCCCCATTTTTGTGCCGTCGGATTTCGTCAGCAGCGGACAGGTGATGCCGTGGAGTTCCCGCGATCGCAGCCGACGGCCCAGTTCGATGCCGGCGGTGATATTGCCCCACTGGTCGCTGCCACCGATCTGCACGCGGCAGTCGAGCGAGTCGGACAGGTGCACGAAGTCCCAGGACTGCAACAGCATGTAGCTGAACTCGGTGTAGGAGAGCCCGCCGTCTCGATCGAGCCGGCTCTTCACCGAGTCCTTGCCGAGCATCTGCGAAAGCGGCACATGCTTGCCCACGTCACGGAGAAACTCAAGGTAGCCCACGCCCCGCATCCAGTCGGCGTTGTTCACGACATGGTGCGGGGTGACGGACGCAACTCCGCCGACGCCACTGCCTGCGTCGCGAAGAATGGCACGGATCTGCCTTTCAACGCCGGCAATGTTGGCGGCCAGTTCGTCGGGGGAGAGGAGGTTGCGTTCCTCGCTCCGCCCGCTCGGATCACCGATCATCCCCGTGGCACCGCCGATCAAGGCGACCGGTTCGTGGCCGGCATGGGCCACGCGTCGCAACAGCACAAGCGCCACCAGATGCCCCACGTGGAGGCTGTCGGCGGTCGGGTCGAAGCCGGCATAGACGCGGCGGCCGGGCGTGGAGAGCCACTCGCGAAGCCGACTCGCGTCGGTCGACTGATGGATCAGGCCACGGGCCTGGAAATCGGTGACAAGGTCGCTGGCCGACATGGAGAAAGTCTTTCTGTCTTTGGGAAGCGTAATCGGCACGTTGAAAACTCGCCGCCACGAGGGCAACCGGCAAGCTGGGCGTAGCGAAAGCCATCGACCTCGTGGCCACGAGTTTTTAACTTGTGGAATGGGGTGAGATACACGGCAAGTTAAAAACTCGCCGCCACGGGGGCAGGAATCACAGCGTGAGGCCCAGAGGGCCGGTTCAGCACCAGCCGACGGAGATCGGCAAAGAAAAAACGACACGATGTCGTATTTTTCGTGAAGCAAGCAAACTCGCCGCCACGGGGGGTAGTGACGCCTACCGCCACATGTCGTCGTTGGCGAAGGGGTGGGCGGGGCCGGCGAGCCGGTTGGCAGGGAGCGCCTTGATGGCCTGTTCGGCCAGTCGCAGATCTTCCCGTGACGTGATCTTCAGATTGATCGGTGAACCCGGCACCACGGTCACTTGTTGACCGATCGCCTCGACGAGTTGGGCTTCGTCGGTGGGCTGAGAGCCCTGGGCCGCGGCATGGGCGAAGGCCCGGGTCAGCACGTCGCGGGAAAAGACCTGCGGCGTCTGCGCCTCCCAGAGGCCGGTCCGGTCGACCGTTTCGGTGATGAGTTTGTCGGCATTCACCCGCTTGAGCGTGCCCGCGACCGGGATCGCGAGGATTGCGGCGCCGGTCTTCGCGCCTGCCTCGAAGACGCGGTCGATCCAGGCTGTCGCGATGCAGGGCCGCGCCGCATCGTGGATCGCGATCATGTCGATGTCGGCCGAGAATTTCTCGAGGCCACGCCGCACCGATTCGGCCCGATGGCTGCCCCCTTCGGCGAGCGTGATGCCCATAAAGGCCAGACTCGCACCGAATTTCTCAACGAAGGCCTCGCGGTCCTCTGGTGACACGACCACGACCACTTGCTTCACGTCGGGCCGGTCTGTGAACTTCTCGGCCGAATGCAGCCAGACAGGTCGGCCCGCGAGCGGTGCGAACGGCTTCTTGTAATTGGCATCCTGAAAGCGGCTGCTCTGGCCGGCCGCGGCGAGGATCACTCCGAAGTTGGGCATCTTTTTTATTAGAAGGCGCCGCCGCCCCCCTGCGTGCCCCCGCCCCCCCCGTGCGGGGCGCGGGCGC
>JBIIFB010000044.1:0-22302 GCA_044237545.1 Pirellulales bacterium | reverse complement strand
TTGAAAGGCGCCTCGACGAAGGAACGAATGCTTGTCACAAAAACGGGGGTGGGCACGATGTGCCCACCCCCTGAATGTGTACGCGACCGAGTGCTCACGCAAGCAAGCAAAGGCCATGGATGGCTTTGCTTGCGTTTACTTTACTTTCGTGAAACTAGGAAGGCAGGATGCCTTCCTCTCCCGCAAGCAAGCAAAGGCCATGGATGGCTTTGCTTGCGTACAACTAGAATCCCCGGAACGGATGAGCGGCCTTGTCCTTGCCGGCGACCATTTCGTCGACGGTGGGCTTGCCGTGCATCGCATTGGCGATGGCATCGACCGTGGCCTTGTAGTTGTACTCGTAGATCTTCTTGTCGTCCTCTGCAAGCCAGTGGATGAACACTCCGCAGACGATCACGAGGTGCTCCGCCTCGGCCTTCGGGATCACACCGCTGGCAACGCTGTCGGCGACAGCCTTGGCCACGGCGGCCTGCGCCGGTCCGAACATCTGGACGGCCTGCTTGGCTCCCTTGATCGTGACCTTCGTGATCATGACGGTGGCGGGCTTCACGGCCAGATTCGGTGTGAGCACGGCCAGGAGGTTTGAATGCCCTTCACTCTGACGGGCCAAGGCGTTGGCAAACGCCACACCAACCGGGCCATCTTTGCTGCCGATCAGAAGGTCGATATGGGCGATCTCGTTGCCTTCGCCAGTCAGGGCCTCACCAATATACATCGACATAAACGCTGGTCTCCTTTTCGAGGGGGATCTAAATACCGTGCAATGACGTGCAGAGGATACCATTCAGCCCCGGCTCCTTGAAAGTCGGCTCCTTCAAAGCCCGTTCTTTTGAATGCAGCCCGTCACACACGAGACGAGCGGCACACGAGACGAGGCGCACACGAGACTAGGAATGTCGCCGCTGGGCAGGGCGGCATCTGGAGAGCAGGTGAACGTGGTGAGTCGTCCGAGCAGCGTCGATGAGACGATGCCCTCGAAGCCCCGTGGCCCGCTCGTCCTGCTGGGGGCGAGTGTCCGATCGCTGGCCGAATCGGCCAGCCGGGCCGGTTGGGCTGTGCATGCTGCGGATCTCTTCTGCGATCTCGACCTGCAGGCGGCATCCCGGCAGGCGGTCGCCGTAGCCCATGGCGACGGGGCTCTCGTGGCCGGGTATCCGTGGAGCCTGCTCACCGCGGCCGCCGGGTTTCCGGCAGCCGCGGCCTGGTGCTACTCAGGCGCGCTTGAAAACCATCCCGACCTCGTCGATGCCATCGCCCACACCCGACCGCTGGCTGGCAACGCGGCGGCCGTCGTCCGACAGCTGCGTGACCCGACTGAACTGGCCGCCGCGGCCCGGGCCGCAGGGCTCGACTTTCCCGAGACTCTATGTTCGCCCCGTGACGTTGCGACCGACGGCACGTTTCTCGTCAAGCCTCTGGCAAGCGCGGGGGGCCGCGGCATCCGTCTGTGGACGCCGCAAGCGGCTTGCGAACATGCGGCCCGCCCGGCCGTCGCATCGAGTGCGATCCACCGCTGGCAACGCGTCATCGCGGGGAGCCCCCTGTCTGCGTCGTACTGCATGGGGCAGGGCTCCGCGCGGCTGATCGGCGTGAGCCGGCAACTGCTCGGAGAGCCGTGGTGCCATGCTGGCCGGTACACCTGGTGCGGCGCTGTGGCGCTCCGTTTTCCAGGCAGCCTGCCGATGATCGACCGGCTGATCGCTCCGCTCGAACGTCTCGGCGACGTACTCTCGTCGCGGTTTCAGCCGGTGGGTCTGATCGGCGTCGATCTCGTCGTCGACACGACCGGTCGCATCATGGTGATCGAGGTCAATCCGCGGCCGACGGCCTCGATGGAACTCTTCGAGCGTTCGGGGGCGGGCTCGATCGCAGGCCACCACATGGAGGCCTGCGGCTTTGCAACGCCCTCCATCAGGCCACTCGAGCCACCGGCCTCACCGCAGCCGGCTGCGACATGGGCCAAGGCAGTGCTGTTCGCCCCACGGCACATTCCGATCTCGCAGGACCTGATCGACGGGCTGGCGGCGAAAACCACGTCTTGGACGCAGGCCGACGGTGGATGGCCGGCACTGGCCGATATTCCCCGCCCCGGTCAGGTCTTGGCTGCCGGCACGCCGGTGCTCACGGTCTTCGCGGTCGCCGGCACGCCCGACGACGCCCTGATCGGGCTCCGCCGTCGCGTCGCCCATGTCGACGCCTGGCTCACATCACAGTGACCCTGCAACACCGGGCTGGGCGGTCTCGTCATTCGAGCGAGATCTGGCTCATCCTGCCATCCGCCGAGGCAGCGTCTCCGTGGCCACGGAGGCTGCAGAGAGATAGTGCATCAGGTAGGCGTCTTCGGTGGTGTCCTGGTAGAAGTCCTTCAGGACCGAGATCGCGCGGAAGCCCAGCGAGCGGAAGAAGAGCTGCGCTGGAAGATTGGTCTCCCGCACTTCCAGCACGATCCGATTCCGCCGCTCTGGAGTGAGCTTGCCGATGAGCTTGTCCATCATGCGTGTGCCCACGCCGAGTCGACGATGCGATCGCGCGACGGCAAAGTTGAGCACGTGCAGACGGCTACGGTGCAGTTCGTAGATCATGAATGCGACCACGGAATCCCCCGATTCGGCCACCATGCCGATGCAGTTTCTCTGCCGCAGGCAACGGGTGAAGTCCTCGTCGGACCAGGGAAACTCGAAGGCCTCCTGTTCGACGCCGAGCACCTCCCGCATGTCGCGTCGGATCATCCAACGAACGTGAATCCGGAGCTGCTGTTCTTGCTGTGTCGATCGCACGTGTGTGAAACTCCCTGAGTCTTCGGCCTGCGGTTATCCGGGTGTCGTTTGAGTGCCATGCAGCCTGCCGCCGATCCTGCTGCCCCCGACGCACCATGGCGACCGGCCGGGGGGCGAACCGTAGCAGGCACCTCTGCCGCGGCCAAGGGCTTTCGCCGCCGCTTGAGGGCGGCTTTTGATCCGGCCAAGCACCCTTGACCGCCCCCGGTGCGGCACCTAGTCTCCCGCCCTTCCTCAGGGACTGATCGCCTCCAGAGTCGCACGCCGGCCGTGCCCACCTCGGCGGCGAGCCCCACGACGAGACGAATGGCGATGCCGATGCACGACGACTTTCAATCGATCGCCGGCCGACCTTCCGGCCGACCTTCCAGCCGACCTTGCGGCCCAGCCGCCGACCGTTCCTTCGCGGGCGGCATCACGCCGCTGGTGCGCTGCGGCGTCGCGAACATGCTCATGGTCCCATGTGTGGTCGCGTGCACGGTCGCGGCCATGATCGGCTGCGCCGGTCCCGCCATCCGTAGCCAGAGCCCCGAGATCGAGGCCCTGACCAGCATCGAGGCCGACACAAAACTGATCGGCGACTATGCGGCTGCCTATGGGCTCAATGCGCAGCGGGTTGAACGCGCGGCACTCGTGACCGGACTCGCCGGTACGGGCGGCGATCCCCCTCCCAACGCCCAGCGACAATCGCTGATGGCCGACATGCAAGCCAGGGGCGTCGTGGAACCCAACGGGCTCCTGGCATCGACCTCCACGTCGCTGGTCTGGGCACATGGCTACCTGCCCCCCGGCGTTCGCCGCGGGGACCGCTTCGACATCCACATCGAAGTGCCGCCCGATGCCGAGACCACCAGCCTCGCCGGTGGCTGGCTGATGGAGACGCGGCTCGCGGAGATGGCGGTGCTGGGCAGCCGTATCCGCGACGGGCACGTGCTGGGCGTCGCCGAAGGACCGTTGCTGGTGGATCCGGTCTCCACCGGCACGCTCGATTCGGTATCGAAGCTCCGCGCGAAGGTGCCCGGTGGCGGCGTCTCGCTGCAGTCGCGGCCGATCGGTCTGATTCTCGCCCCGGAACACCGGTCCATCGGCCTCTCCAAACGGATCGGTGATTGCATCAATCGCCGCTTCCACACCGCGATCCGGGGCTCCAAGCGGGGAGCCGCCACCCCGAAAACAGACCGGTACATCGAACTGGAAATCCCCACCGTCTATGCCGACAGCCTCGGTCGTTACGTCCGCGTCATCCGCAGCATGGCCGTCGTCGAGCCACCGGGCGGCCGCCATGCACGGCTCGAACTCCTGCGACGGCAGCTCTCCGATCCAGTCACGGCGCCGGGAGCGGCGATCCGTCTCGAGGCGATCGGCAAAGAGGCGGTGCCCATGCTCCGCGAATCCCTCGAGTCGAAGGATGCCGAGATTCGTTTTGCCGCCGCCGAGGCGCTTGCCTACCTCGGCGAGTCGGTCGCTGCCCCCCACTTGGCAGAGGCGGCCACAAGCCTGCGAACCGCCCGACCGGCCGCACTCGCCGCGCTCGGCACGCTCGACGACGCCAACGGCATCGACGCCCTTCGCTCCCTGCTCACCAGCACCAGTGCCGAGACCCGCTACGGCGGCTTCCGGGGGCTGTGGAAGATCGATCCGACATCTCCGCTCGTCCGGGGCGAGCAGCTCGGCGACGCCTGCTCCCTGCACGTGCTCGACGTGAAGGGGCCGCCGCTGGTGCACGTCACCCGCAGCCGCCGGCCGGAAGTGGTGCTCTTCGGCACCGAGCATCCAATCGGGGACGGGCTGCGGGCCGAGGCCGGGCCGACGATCGTGGTCGTTGTCGACGGCCCGACCGCGACCGTGAGCCGCTTCGTCGCCGGCGATCCCGACCAGCAGACCGACGTTCCCGCCCGGGTGGAGGTGATCATCCGTGCGATCGTGGAACTCGGCGGCACCTATCCCGACGTGGTTCAATTCCTCCAGCAGGCAAGCTCCCATCACGCCCTCGAGAGCCGCCTCGTCTTTGACGCCGTGGCCGAGGACGACGGTCGCATGAGCATCCACGAAGAGGCCTCCGCAAGGAGCCGCGACATTCCTCCCGCACCATCTGACGAGGACCCGCCGGCCGGCGACGGTGCCGCCGACGCGGCCCCGACCACGGACGAGCCGTCATGACCAGGCTCACGGCCCTCGAACTGTTCGGCTTCAAGAGCTTTGCCGACCGGACGCGGTTTGAGTTTCCGGCGGGCATCACCGCGATCGTCGGCCCGAACGGCTCGGGCAAGTCGAACGTCGTCGACGCCATAAAATGGGTGATGGGCGAACAGTCCGTTCGCAGCCTGCGCGGCCGCGACATGACCGACGTGATCTTCTCCGGATCAGGTGGCCGCAAGCCGCTCAACGCGGCCGAGGTGTCGCTCATCTTCGACAACGCCGACGCCCTGCTCCCGGTCGATGCACCGCAGGTGCAGATCACCCGCCGCGTCTACCGCAGCGGCGAGAACGAATACCTCATCAACGGCGAAGCCTCGCGGCTGCGGGACATCCGCGAACTCTTTTCCGGAACGGGAGCCGCCACCGAAGCCTACAGCGTCATCGAGCAGGGCCGCGTTGACGCGCTGCTCGTGGCCTCGGGCCGTGATCGTCGTGCCGTCTTCGAGGAGGCCGCCGGCATCACCCGCTTCCGGGCCCGGCGGACCGAGGCGCTTCGCCGACTGGAGCGGAGTGAACAGAACAGACAGCGGCTGGCCGACATCGTCGGTGAGGTCTCGAGCCGCCTGGAGACCGTCCGTCATCAGGCCGCGCGGGCCCGGCGTTGGCAGCAGATGACAGACCGGCTGAAGACACTCCGGCTGACAGCCGCGTCGCAGGACCTGGCCGAGGTCGATGCCGCGGTGGCCCGCGTCGAGAGCTCACTGGCCGCGGCCCGCGACGAACTCTCCACCAGCGAATCGCTGTCGGCCGCAGCCGCCGAAAACGGAACGGCATTGGCTGAGAACGAAGCCGCGTTACAGCCGAGGCTTGAAACCGCCCGGGTAGCACTCGCCACCGACAAGGCGCGGGCCGCGGCCGCCGAGGCCACGCTCGCAGGTCTCTGGACGCGGAGCCGCGAACTCGCGATCGAACAGGGAAGGCTGGCAGAGGATCTGCGGCGGGTCGCCCGAGAGCAACTCGCCGCGGTGCAGGCCGTCGCAGCCGCCAGGGAAGAAGTCGCGGCCATCGAGGTCGAGTCCCGCGGGTTTGCCGAGCGTCTGGCGGATTGCGAGGAGGCCGCGGCCGGATCGCATGAGCATGCCACGCGGGCCCGGGAGGCGGTGGCACATCGCACGGCCACGGTTGATCAGCTGGAGACGGCCCGCCAGAAGCTGCAGTCTGATCTCGACCGTGCTGCCGCCCGCGTCGAGGAATCACACCGCGTGGCTGACTCGTGGCGGACGAGGGTCGACGCGGCCCGGCTGCAGCTGGCGCGGATGCTGGAATCGGCATCCACCTGGGAAGGCACCGTCGCAGCGCTCACCCAGAGAATGTCCGCGGTCGAATACGAGCTTGAGACCCTCGACGTCACCCAACGCGAACGGTCCGAGGCGGTCGATGCCGCCTGGCAGGCGCTGGCCGGCTGGCAGGCCAAGCTGGAGGCCTGCCGGGAACGAAGAACGATGCTCGGCGAGATGGTCACCCGGCAGGAGGGATTCTCGGATGCTGCCCGAAAGCTGCTCGCGGAGACCGGGCCCGACCGCGGCGTTCCGGGGCTGATCGGTCCGCTGGCAGACATGGTCGACGCCGACGTGGCCTGGGCGCCGCTTGTCGACCTCGCGCTCGGGACGCTCGGGCAGGCTCTCGTCATCGAGTCACTCGACGAACTTGTCCGCTGGCAGGCTGAGTGGTCCGCGACCGACGCGGCCCAGGCGATACTGGCAGCCGGTGGACGCATCGGTTTTTTGGCGGCACGAACATCGCGGCACGACATCCCCTTCGACGCGGAGGGCCATGCGGGCGTGGTGGGTCGGCTCGACCGACTGATCGGCCTCGCCGACCGCCCCACCCCCGACGCCTCCGCACTGGCTGGCGGTCCGTCGCCCGTGGCCCGACTGCTCGGCAGGGTCTGGGTCGTCGAGGGGCTCGCCGATGCCATCCCCCTGCTGGCCGCGGCACCATCCGGCACGCTCTTCATGACCCGCGGGGGCGAATGCCTCTCGGCCGACGGCGGTCTCGAGATCGGCCAGTCGGGCGTGGCCACCGGGCTGGTCGCCCGTCGCAGCGAACTCCGATCGCTCGATCAGCGTCACGAAGAACTGACCCGCACCGTGGCCGACGCCACCGGATTGATCGAGCGGCTGCAGGCCGATCTGGCAGCGATCCGCCAGGAGATCCGGCAGGCACAGGGACGGAAGCAACAGGCCGCGGAACGCATCGCCTCGTCACGGGCCGAACTCCAACGCACCGGCCGCGAGCAGGTCACCGCCGGCGATGCGCTGGCCACGCTCGAATCGAGCCTCCGCGATGCCGAGCGGCAGTCGATCGAACTGGCCGCCTCGCGCGATGCCGCCCAGACCGTCGCCGAGCAGGCGGCTGACGATCTTGCCGATGCCCGGCATCAACTCGTGCGGGTCAGAAGCGACATCGACATGCTCGACCGCTCCCGCGGCGAGGTGCTCGACGAGATCCATCGACTCCGCGTCGGGCAGGCCACCTGCGCGGAGCGGCTGGCACGGGCCCGCGACTGGGTCACGGAACGGCAGAACGACCTCGAGTCGCACCGCGGCGACCTCGACAGCTCCCGGCGGCGGCGGGCCGACGCCGAACAGCGACTGTCGGCCGTCGACCTGGAACTGCTGACGGCCTCCGCGGGGCACGCCGAGTCGATGGTGGCCGCAGAACGGGCTACGGCCGCTCTGGCGGAGCTCACGGCCAGCCAAGACCGGCTGGCCGCCGACCGCCGCAGCGTCAACGCGGTCCTTGATCGGGCACGATCCACGGCGACGAAGCTGGCCGAGAAGATCCATGCGTATGACCTCGAGGCCGGCGAGGCACGGCACCGCCGCACGCGGATCATCGAGCGGATCCGTGATGACTACGACATTGCCATCGAGGAACTCGCGGCCCGGGAGGGAGCGGCCTCAACTGAACATGCTGAACATGCTGAGCATGCTGAGCAGGCTGGACAGGCTGGGCCTGGTGAACCCGACATTCCAGCCGATCGCGGTGAACTCGATGCCGAGATCGAGACGCTGCGTCGCAAACTCTCCACGATGACATCGGTCAACCTCGAGGCATTGGCGGAGGCCGAGGCGCTGACGGAGCGGCTCACGGGCCTCCAGACACAGCTGACCGACGTGACGGATGCCAAACTGGCGATCGAGCAGCTTGTGGCCCGGATCGACGACGAGAGCCGACGGCTGCTGGGCGAGACGATCGAGACGGTCCGTGGCCACTTCCGCGAACTCTTCGAGCGGGTCTTCGGCGGCGGCCAGGCCGACATCGTGCTCGAACCGGGGGTCGACCTGCTCGAAACCTCGGTTGAAATCGTGTCGCGGCCCCCCGGCAAGGAGCCGCGGAGCATCTCGCTGCTCTCCGGCGGCGAGAAGACGATGACCTGCGTCGCCCTGCTGCTGGCGATCTTCCGTTCGCGTCCCAGCCCCTTCTGCGTGCTCGATGAGGTCGACGCCGCGCTCGACGAGGCCAACGTCGACCGGTTTGCGGGCGTGCTCCGTGACTTTCTCTCATCGACGCAGTTCATCGTCGTCACGCATTCGAAAAAGACGATGTCCGCGGCCGACACGCTCTATGGCGTCACCCAGGAGGAGTCGGGCGTGTCGAAACGGATTTCGGTGCGGTTCGAGGCGGCGGCGGCGGCCGTGGCCCGGCCGGCCAGAAAAGCGGCGTGAATGGCCGGTCCGCGGCCCGTTCACACGGTGCCACCGGCGCTTTCCCCAAGAACGGCTCAAGTCGCACGACGTGATCTTTCGATCTAACCCTCTGTACGGTCATCCCGCGAACGTGTCCTGGTGAAAACACCAGGCCACGGCCGCGGGGTGGAAGCAGGGGGGGACACCTGCGAGTCATGGAACCGGCCGACGGCGTCTGCGGACGTCCGTTGTGGCTGTTTCCTTCTCACACCCCCTCCCGGCGCTTCAGACCGGCTTTCGTGGGGTCGACGACGCGGTCGGTTCCACGACGAAAGTTCCGCGTCACAGGGGGGCTGGGTTCCGCTGCTCAGGAGTTGCGGGCTGGCCAGGACAGTTCCGGACACGAATGATCCACATGGAGTCCAAGTGATGAAGGTTTTTACCACAGGCCAGGTCGCCAAGATCTGTAAAGTTGCTCCCCGCACGGTGAGCAAATGGTTCGACTCGGGGAGACTAAAGGGCTACCGCATTCCGGGCAGCCAGGACCGCCGCATTCCCCGCGAATATCTGATCAAGTTTCTGAAGGAGCATGGCATGCCGCTGGGTGACCTCGAGGACGAGGCAATGGCGAAGGTGCTGCTCGTCGGTCAGGATCAGGTGCTGATCGAGAATCTGAAGAAGCAACTCCCCGTCGAGCGGTCCTTCAAGATTCAGGTGGCTGCCAGCGGCTTCGAGGCTGGCATCCAGGCTGAGAGCTTCCATCCGGACTGCATCGTGGTGGACTATTCGATCGGCCGGATCGACGCCCAGCAGATCTGCCAGAATCTCCGCCGCAATCCCGAGTATGCCGACACCATCGTGATCGCGTTGCTGCCTGACGATGGCTCGCAGATCACCGTGGACCGGGCCCATGTCAACGAGAGCTTCAAGAAGCCGTTTGACGTCGCCCTGTTGGCGGAGCGTCTCCGCACGCTGATTGGTGCCCGCAAGGAACTGGTCTAGGACCGGTCGCCTGCAGGGAGGAGCGTCCAACCCCATAGCCAGGGGCCGGCGTGTCGCAGACACGCCGGCCCTTGTGCTTTTCGTGGTGGCGAGATTGCATCTTGCCGTGGTTTTCGTGGCGGCGAGATTTCATCTTGCCGTGCTTTTCGTGGCGGCGAGATTGCATCTTGCCGTTGCCGTGTATTCAGCAAGTTAAAAACTCGCTGCCACGGGGACCAATCAGCAAGTTAAAAACTCGCTGCCACGGGGACCAATCAGCAAGTTGAAAACTCGCTGCCACTAGGACCAACCAGCACGTTAAAAACTCGCCGCCACGGCGACCAACCAGCACGTTGAAAACTTGCTGCCACCGGGGACGCGAGCGAGGTATGCTGCTGTCCATGACAACTCCCCACGGCATCCGCATGATCGACGTCGGCGCAAAGCCGGTGACGCTCCGCACAGCCCGGGCATCGGCCAGGCTGCGGGCCCTTCCCGAAACGATCCGCCGGATCCGTGCCCACGAACTCGACAAGGGCGACGCCATCGCCACGGCCCGCCTCGCCGGCATCATGGCCGCCAAGCGGACCAGCGATATCGTGCCGCTCTGCCACCCGCTGCCGCTCGACTCGGTCGAGATGTCGCTGGCTTTTCCTGAGCCTGACCTTGTGGTCGTCGAGGCCATCGTACGGGCGACCGCCCGCACGGGTGTCGAGATGGAGGCCCTCACGGCCGTTACCGCCGCGGCCCTGGCGATCTATGACATGTGCAAGTCGATCGACCGGGGCATGTCGATCGAATCTGTCCGCCTGGAGGAGAAGACGGGGGGCATCGGAGGCGACTACGTGCGTTCCTGAATCGTCGCCTCGGCGAGGATAGGCTCAAGTTCGTCGACGAAGTCCCGGATGTCCTTAAACTCGCGATAGACGCTGGCGAACCGGACGTAGGCCACCGTGTCGAGCGATTTGAGCAGTTCCATGAGCCGCTCGCCGAGCACCATGCTGGGCACCTCGGTCTCGTAGGTGCCGTAGAGTTCCGCCTCAAGAGCAGAGACGACGCCCTCGATGTCTTCCTCGGTGACCGGCCGCTTCCAGCAGGCCTTGGCGAGGCCGCGTTTGATCTTGTCGCGGTCGAAGGGCTCTCGGTCGCCCCCCTTTTTCACGACGGCCAGCAGTTGCCGCTCCACCCGCTCGTAGGTCGTGAAGCGGCGACGGCAGCCGACGCATTCCCGGCGGCGGCGAATGGACGCGCCATCATCGCCAGCACGCGAGTCGATGACACGATCGTTATCGGCACGGCAAAAGGGGCATCGCATGGTGGGATCCTGCACAGGCCGCGATTGAATCCGCTGCAGCCTTTGGGGGGAGACAGCATCCTAGAAGCCTGCTGGCAAAACCAGCAAGTCGGCCCCGGCAGGCGACCGCATCATTCGGCCTCCGCGGCATCCTCATCGGAAGGAGACTCGGCGAGCAACTCGGCCGAGAAACTGGATGGCGACTCCGACGGACTGCCGTCCCGCACCAGCTTCCAGTCGCGACGCTGCCGGGAGGAGGGAATGTCCATCGATTTGCGGTATTTCGTCACCGTCCGGCGGGCCAGGGTGATTCCCTGCTTGCTGAGAATCTTGATGAGATCGTCGTCGCTGTAGGGCTTGTCTTTCGGCTCCTGGTCGATGATTTCCTGGAGCTTGACGCGGACGGTATCCCAGGCGACCTCGTCGCCATCGGCACTGACGGTGCCGCCCACGAAAAACCTTCTCAGGGGGAAGAAGCCGCGGGGTGTCTGCAGCCACTTGTCGTCGACGGCCCGACTGACGGTGGTGACATGCATCCCGATGCGGTCGGCGATCTGCTGCATCTTGAGGGGCTCGATCGCCTCGGGGCCCTCGGAGAGGAATCGCGTCTGGTGGTCGACGATCGCCTGCGTTGTCTTCAGAAGCGTGCTGCGCCGTTGCTCGATCGACTCGATCAGCCACTGGGCGGCATTGATCTTCCGCTTGATGTATTCGCGGGTGGCGGCGGGAGTCGCGGGTGAATGGAGCATGTCCCGGTAGGTCGGACTGATTCGAAGATTGGGCAGATCGACCTCCTCGAGCCGCACACTCCACGTTCCGTCGGGCTGCTGATCGACATAGACGTCGGGTTTGACGACCGGCACGAAGGGCTGGCTGAACATGGCGCCCGGCTTGGGCTTGAGACCGTGAAGCTGCTCACGCAGGCCTTCGATCTGCTCGATCGTGAGGCCCGTCTTCCGCACGATCAGCGGCAGCCTGTTGCCGGCCAGGTCCTCCAGATGATCGGTCACCAGCCGGCGCAACGACCGGAAGTTCGGCATGTCAGGGCCCATCTGTAAGAGCAGGCATTCCCTGAGATCGCGGGCCCCGACACCCGGCGGATCCATCCCCTGCACCACCGCCAAAGCCTTCTGCATCAAGGCGAGCTGATCCTGCGGGCCATCGGGGTCGATCAATTCCTCAAGCGGCATGGAGAGGTAGCCGTTGATGTCGAGGTTGTAGATCACCTTGTCGGCGGCCTGCCGTTCGGCCTCAGTCAGGTCGTAGTTCGAAAGCTGGTCGTGGAGATGGTCGGAGAGGGTCTCGGGACGCTCGGCCATGTTGGCCATGGCGTCCAAGTAGCGGTCGCCGGCATCGTCGATCTGCGAGGCCGACGGCCGGCTGCGGTCGTCATCCGAGTCGGGATACTGGTTCGACCAGTCGTACGACCGCTCGAAATCAGCCTGGTTGGCATGATCCTGATCCACGATCAACGGCCGCTCGTCGACCGTCTTTGCCGATGCCTCCGTCCCTGGATCCAGGGGCCCGTTGGACGTCTCGGTCACGGTGGCCCCGCCCCCCGCCTCCTCGAGCCCGGGCTCGTCCACCTCGAGCGTCTCGTTGTTTTGGATTTCCTGTTCGATCCGCTCCTCGAGCGCCATGACGGGCAGTTGCAGAATCTCCATCGACTGGATCATGCGTGGCGCAAGCACCTGCTTCTGCGCCATCCGCATTTCCTGGCCGAACGACATCCGCATGGGCTGACTCTTTCTCTACATGGCTTCACTGACCTGCTTTGCAACAGGCCACAGGCTTGCAACAGAGCACAAGCTTGGCAACAGGCCACCTCGCCACGCAGGGGCCTACCTATGTAAGGATACCGTGTTTCGCCGCATCCTACAGCTTCTGTCGGCTGGAGATCGCGTCTGCGAGCATTTCCCGGTTGGCATGCTGCAGCGACGCGCCCATGGTGAGGCCGCGGGCCAGCTTCGTGATCACGACCGGCAGCCCCGCGAGTCGACCGGCGATGACGAGCGCCGTGCCATCCCCCTCGACGTTCGGCGTGGTGGCCATGATCACCTCACGGAAGCCTCCCTGACGCACCCGCTCAACGAGCCGATCAATGGTCAGCCTGTCCGGGCCGCTGCTCTCCAGCGGCGCGACCCGTCCCTGGAGCACGTGGTAGACCCCCCGGTAGCCCGCGGCCTCCTCGAGCGCCAAGAGGTCGCGAACCTGCTCCACGACGCAGAGCAGACCGCGGTCACGCTTTGGGTCGAGGCATATCCCACACTCATCGCCTTCCGCGAGATTGAAGCAGGTGCGGCAGGGACGGAGATTTTCCTTGACGGCCCGGATGGCGTCGGCGAAGGCGATCGCCTCGGCCCGTGACATGCCGAGCACGTGATAGGCCAGCCGTTCGGCCGACTTGCGTCCGATGCCGGGCAGATCGGCGAAATAATCGATGAGCCTCGTGACCGGGCCGCGTTCCTCAGCCATCGATGCCTCCATTACCCTCTCCACCGCCGTCGTCGTGCGGGATGGTCTGATCCGATTCATCCCCGTCGGCCACCGCGGCAACCCCGCTTGCGTTGACTATCGGCTCGACCACGGGAGCGGTCGGCCGTGCTCGTGGTGGATCCACCTTGCGAACAGCGGCGTCGAACAGCGTGCGGACGTGTACCACCAGCGGGTGTTCCGCCGCCTCCCTCAGCATGGCCGCCTGCGATACCGGCGGCTTGCCACGTTCTGCCGCCCGGCGCTGCGATCCCGCTGGCTCGGTGTCGGCCGCAGCGGCCTGGGTTGCGGAGTCGATGAGCAGACTGTGCCGCACAGGCCTCCCGACCGTGTCGGCCAGCGCCCGCATCAGCCCCGCGGCGATCTCGGGACGCCGGAGAAACGAGGCAGCATTGCCAGCGGCACGTGGCATCACGACCTCGAGCACGTCGTCACGCCACTCAGCCCGGTGGGCCATCTCCGCGAAATCGACCGCCAGCCCACCGACCACCATCGCGCTGCGTCGCCAGGCGTCGAGCGGAGTGAGTTGTGATACGGCTGGCTGAGCGGCTGCTGGCTGCGGCGTGGCCGGCTGAGCGGCTGCTGGCTGAGCGGCGACTACTGGCACCGTAGCAGGTGTGCTGGCCACGGAAGGCCCGGACTCACCGACGGCCGTGGCCGGCTCACCCGGATGAATCAGGTCGGTCGTTTTTTTTTCGCGCGGAGGCTCGGCAGATGGGGCCGCCGATGGGGCAGCGGCCGCCGTTCGGGCCGCGATTCGCGGGGCTGCCTGAACGCCAGCCGCGGTCGGTCCGGCCGCTCCCAACCGTTCCACCGCCTCAGCGAGCGCGTCAAGATCTTCGAGGCTTGCCAGCCGCACGATGGCCATCTCGGCGAGCACCGCCGCATGACCACTCAGCCGCATGCGTGCCAGCGCGTGGTCGACGATCTGCAGCATCGCCAACAGTGTGACGGTGCCCGTCTCCCGGCCAATCGCCGCCAGATCCACTCCCAGGCCGGCGCCCTGGAGCATCAGTTCCTCACCGCAGCCGACACTTGCCAACAGGCTGTCGCGGAGCGCCGCCATCACCTGCTCCAACACGCCACCCGGGTCGGCGCCGCCAGCGGTCGCCGCATCGAATGCCGCGAGCGCACCGCGGGCATCCCGAGCCGCCAGGCAGGCGACAAGTGCTCCCACCTTTTCCTCGCGACCAGTGCCGATGATCGCGTGCACGTCGTCGACACCGATCGAACCGGCAGCCGACCCCAGCAGCTGCTCCAGAAGCGACTGGCTGTCGCGCATGCTGCCGGCCGCGCGGCGGGCGATCAGGGTTAGGGCCTCGGCCTCGACCACCGCTCCTTCGGCCTCCACGATCTGGGCCAGGCGACGGGCGATCGCCGGAGCGTCGACCGTCTGGAAGTCGAACCGCTGACACCGCGAAAGAATCGTGATCGGCAGCTTCTCGGGCTCCGTCGTGCAGAGCACAAACTTGACGTGTGCCGGCGGCTCCTCGAGCGTCTTCAGCAACGCATTGAAGGCCTCCCGCGTGAGCATGTGCACTTCATCGATGATGTAGGTCTTGTAGCGACCCCGTGCCGGCCGGATGGCGACGTTCTGCCGAAGCTGCCGCATTTCGTCGATGCCGCGGTTGCTGGCGGCGTCGATCTCCACCACATCCACATCCTGCCCAGCCGAGATGGCCTGGCAGGTGTCGCAGACGTTGCAGGGCTCGCCCCCCACACGGCTGCCGCATTCGAGTGCCTTGGCGTAGATCCTCGCCGCGCTTGTCTTGCCGACGCCCCGTGCGCCGGTGAAAAGATAGGCGTGGCCGATCCGGCCCGATTCGATCGCGCCCGCGAGACCGCGGGCGACATGCTCCTGGCCGACGAGTTCGTCAAACCGTTGCGGCCGGTAGCGGCGGGCCACCACCTGATAGCCCCGCACCGCAGCAGCGGACGTGCCTGTGTCGGGGGCTGGAATGCTCTGAACCATCGGTTGCCCGCCAGGAAACGGTGCGGGGGACAAAGGGCCGGACGCCGATGAGAGGCCCACCGCACAAAGGAGCGACTGCTTATGGCTGCTGCGGTTAAGCCCTGACCAGGTTCACAGGCCCCCATCGCAGGGGCCTCTCATCGGCGTTCGCACCGACTGTTTTGTACGCGGCGTCGCGCGTGCGGTCAAAGGCTGCTACATTTTCCCGCCTATGGCCTCACCGATGATGCAGCAATTCGAGGCGGCGAAGGCCCGGTGCCCAGGGGCACTGGTGCTGTTTCGCATGGGCGATTTCTACGAACTCTTCGGGGACGATGCCCGCGAGGCCGCCACGCTCCTCGACCTCACGCTGACCAGCCGTGACAAGGGGCCCGATGCCCTGCCGATGGCCGGCTTCCCGCATCATCAGTTGGATGTGCACCTCGTGAAGTTGGTGGCGGTGGGCCGCCGGGTGGCGATCTGCGAGCAGATCGATGCCCCAGTGTCGACAGATGGAAAGCCCGCCAAGGGCATTCTCCGCCGCGAGGTGACGCGGATCATCACGCCCGGCATCGCGTCGGACGAGTCGCTGCTCGACCCGACCAGACGCAACTGGCTCGTGGCGATCGTGCCCCGTGCCGTCGCCATGCGGACGGCCGGTCCTGCGGCGGCGACCGGCATCGAGACAGCCGGCGGCGAGGCAGCCGGCATCGAGACAGCCGGCGGCGCGGCAACCAGACAGACCGACAGCATCGTCTGCGGGCTCGCCTGGATCGACGTCGCAGCAGGACGATTCGAGGCGGCCGTTGTGCCCCGCGAGGATGTCGCCGATCTGCTCCAGAGGCTCGAGCCCACCGAGTGCCTCTGCGCGGAGAAGGATCGCGACGGTGTCACGTCGCTCCTTCGCGAGGCGGCGGGCGGTCTGCTCGCGGCCGGCTGCGCCGTCACGGCCCGCCCCGACTGGTGGTTCGACGATACTCAAGCGCAGACGGCGGTCGGTCGGGCGCTCGCCGGGAAACGGCTGGAGGGGCTCGGCTTCGACCTGCCGGCCGATCTCCCCGGCATCGCCGCGGCCGGCGGTGTCGTGGCCTATCTCGAGGAGAACGAGCCGGCGGCGGTCGGCCGCATCGAAACACTTTCCGCATGGCGGCCGGGCCACCGCATGGAGATCGACGAGGCCTCCCGTCGCAGCCTGGAGCTGGTGCGATCTGCGGCAGGCGGAAGCAGCCGCCGCGAGGGCACGCTCGCCGGCGTGGTCGATCGCACGAAATCGCCGATGGGGGCACGCCTCCTCGTTGAATGGCTGTCGGCCCCGCTCGTCGACAAGCCGCAGATCGACGGCCGTCTCGACGCGGTGGCGACGCTCGTCGCGAGTCAGTCACTTGCCGCAAGACTCGCCGAAAAACTCACCGGGATCGGCGACCTCGAGCGGCTGACCTGCCGTGTGATCTCGGGCCGCGCGGGCCCGCGGGATCTCGAACGGATCGGCCGGGCCACGGCAATCCTCCCCGATCTGATCGCACTGCTTGCCGATAGCGTCGGTCTTCTCGCCACCCTCCGCGACGCGATCGATCCCTGCGAGGAACTGTCTGGCCGCATCAACGCCACGCTCCGCGAGGGCTGCCCCGTGTTTGCCCGGGATGCGGGTTTCATCCGTCCGGGCTTCGACAGCCGCCTCGACGAACTTGCGGAGATGGCGTCGGGCGGGAAGGCTTGGATTGCCAGGTATCAGGCCGAACAGATCGAGAGGACCGGCATCCCGTCACTCAAGGTCGGGTTCAACCGGGTGTTCGGGTTTTTCCTGGAGGTTGGCCGCGCCCAGTCGGCGAAGGTTCCTGCCGACTACATCCGCAAGCAGACGGTGAAGAATGCGGAACGGTATACAACGCCGGAACTCGACGACCGCCAGCGGCAGGTGCTCGGCGCGGAGGAAGAGTCGCTGCGTCGCGAGATCGAGCTGCTCGAACTGCTCCGGCTCTTCGTGGCCGAGCACCGCGTCGCCCTCGACCGGGTGGCCGCGATCCTCGCGTCGCTCGACGTGCTGCGATCGCTGGCTGACGTGGCCCGCTCGAAGGGCTGGGTGCGACCGGAGATCACGGAAGGCGGCGACCTCTTTGTCGAGGCAGGCCGCCACCCGATCCTCGAGGACCTGCTCCCGCCGGGAACGCTGGTCGCAAACGACCTGATGCTATCGTCGCTGCCCGCCGTGGCCCCCGACCCGGCCCCCACGATCCTGCTCGTGACCGGTCCCAATATGGGCGGCAAGAGCACCTTCATCCGACAGGCGGCCCTCGTCGCAGTCTTGGCCCAGGCGGGCAGCTTCGTGCCTGCGAAGCGGGCCCGCGTGGGCATCGTCGACCGGCTCTTCGCGCGGATCGGCGCGGGGGACGATCTCGCCCGCGGCGCGAGCACGTTTCTGGTGGAGATGTCGCAGACGGCGCGGATCCTCAACCGTGCAACGCCTCGAAGCCTCGTGATCCTCGACGAAGTCGGCCGCGGCACGAGCACGTTCGACGGGCTGGCGATCGCGCAGGCGGTGGTCGAGCACCTGCAGGGACGGATCGGCTGCCGCACGCTGTTTGCGACGCACTATCTCCAGCTCGCCGCGCTCGACCGGCTGACGGGTGTGAGCAACGCGCAGGTGCTCGTGCAGCAGCACCGCGATCAGCTCGTCTTTCTCCATCAGGTGGTGCCGGGGGCGGCCGACAAGAGCTGGGGCGTGCACGTGGCCCGCCTGGCTGGCGTGCCCGAGCAGGTGGTTGCGCGGGCCCGCGACCTTCTGCTCGGGTTTGAATCGGGCGGCACGGCCGGACCGTCAGCCGTCAAGCCGCGGCGAAGGGCGGAGCCGGCCGATCAGCTTTCCCTTTTCGGCGAATGAGTAGCGGCGAGTTTTTAACGTGCTGAATCCGCTCTCTCGTGGCAGCGAGTTTTTAACGTGCTGAATCCGCTCTCCCGTGGCAGCGAGTTTTTAACTTGCTGAATCCGCTCTCCCGTGGCAGCGAGTTTGTAACTTGCTGAATCCGCTCTCCCGTGGCAGCGAGTTTGTAACTTGCTGAATCCGCTTCCTCGTGGCAGCGAGTTTGTAACTTGCTGAATCCGCTTCCTCGTGGCAGCGAGTTTTTAACTTGCTGAATCCGCTCCCCAACAAGATAAAATCTTGTCGCCACGGGAAGACACAACAAGATGAAATCTTGTCGCCACGGTGAAGACACAACAAGATGAAATCTTGTCGCCACGGGGAAGACACAACAAGTTGTCTTGTCGCCACGGGGAAGGAGAGCGTTGAACTCAGACCTCCCCGGGGGAGCCGTCACCCGGCGCACGCGTTCATCGCGTCACGCGGCGTGCCCGGCCCCACGAACTCCGGCGTAAGCCCAGCCAGTGGCACGACATCGACGTCGGCGGTCACTGTCACGGCGATCCGTTTGTAGGCCGGCGTCCGCGAGAGTGGATCGGCCGCCTTTGGCACGAGGATATTGCTCTCGGGGTAATACATCGCCACGTTCCCCGGCCTGATCTGATCAAAGGCCGACACGATCTGCCCACGCATCTCGCCAACGCTGCTTGCAATGCGGCATTTTCCACCGGCCGTCAGCCCCAGCCGCCCAATGTCGTCCGGGTGCATGAGCACGATGTCCCGCCGCGTCTGATTGCGGTAGAGATCCTCCACCTCATAGACGACCGTATTGAACTGTCCCTCACTGCGGATCGTCATCAACTGCATGCCCTCGGGCACGGCGGGCAGCTCGTGCACGAAGAGGTGTGCCCGGCCGTCGGCCGTCGGGAACTCCGGTGTGTCGAGAGCCCGCCCCGGAATGGAGAACTCCTTCTTCGTCCGGTCGATCGAGGCAATCTCCTCGAGCCCCGGGACAATCTTCGCGATCGCCTGCCGGATCGTGCTGGTATGCGACATCTCCCGCCAGTTCACCGGGCTGCTGCTGCCGGCCGACACGCCGTCTCCCAGCACGCGGAGGGCCAGATCGGCGACGATTTCCACCTCACTCCTCGGCCCCACATGCCGCGGCTTGCCGCCGTCGGAAAGACGGATGTAGCTGAACATGCTCTCCTGCGTGGAGGGTTCCGGTTCTTCGTCCCGGGCCAGCACCGGCAGGATGATGGTCTCCTCGGCACCCGTGCCCCAGGCGTGGCCTGTGTTCAGCGACGTGCTCATATAGACGACGGTGTCGATCTTCGACATCGCCCGCTTGGTGTAGTTCGCCTCCGGACTCGCGCCATAGAGGTTGCCACCCAGACAGAGGGCAAACCGCATGGTGCCATTGTCGGCGGCGTCGAGGCATTCGAGCGTGTCGTAGCCCTTGGTCGTCGGAAGGGTGACGCCATAATGACTCTCCAGCCGTTCGAAGATCGCTTTCTTGAGCGTGGGCGTGACGCCGACGGTGCCCATGCCCTGAATATTGGAATGGCCACGGATCGGCTGCAGGCCCGCTCCGGGGCGGCCGACCATGCGACGCATCAAGGCCAGTTGCGCGATCGCCTGCACGGTGGCGGCCCCGTGCAGTTGATGGGTGACGCCCATCGTCCAGGCGAAGATCGTGCGTTGCGAAGAGGCGTACTGCGCGGTGATGTCGTCGATCTGGGCCTTGGAGACGCCCGACTTCTGCACGATCTCGTCCCACGAGAGACTCTCAAGCCGGGCGGCCAGTTCGGGCCACCCGACGGTGTGCTGATTCAGGAAATCCTCGTCGATCACCGGTTCAGCCTGCCCCAGCCCATCCCGATGCGACCCATCTCGATGCGACCCATCTCGATGCGACCCATCTCGATGCGACCCCGTCCGATGCGGTCCCGCCCGATGCATCTCAAGGAGCCGCTTCATCATCCCGTAGACAAGCGCGAGGTCGCCACCAACATGGGGCTGCACGTTGGTGCTGGCGATTTCGGCACCAAAGAAAAGCGCCCAGGGATCGCTCGGCACGGAGAAATTGACGGTGCCGGTCTCGATAATCGGATTGATCGACACCACCTTCCCGCCGCGGCGGCGGACCATCATGAGCGTTCGCATGAGCCGCGGATGGTTGCTGGCGGGATTGCCGCCGATCAGGAAGACTAGGTCGGCGCGTTCCATGTCATCGAGTTTCACCGTACCCGCGCTCGTGCCGATGACGCTGGTCAGGCCCACGCCACTGGCCTGGTGGCAGTAGAAGCTGCAGTTGTTGACATGGTTCGTGCCATACAGCCTTGCAAAGAGTTGCAGCAAAAAGCCCGCCTCATTGCTCGACCGGCCGCTGAAATACCAGAACGTCGCGTCGGGCTGCGTCGCCCGCAGTTTCCGCGCGATTCGCTCCATGGCATCGGCCCACTCCACCGGCCGGTAATGCTGCGATCCCTTTTCGAGCACGACAGGCTGCACGAGCCGGCCGGAGTGTTCGAGCTGGTGGGGCGTGAAGGCCCGCAACTGGGGCACGGAATACGTTTCGAAGAACGTCGGCTTCACGGCGCCCTGCATGTCGGCGACCATCGCCTGGAACGACTTTTTGCAGACCTCCGGAAAGTGTCCTGCCTCGTTGACCATGCCGCCAGACTGGCCGCCCATGCCCACGGCACATGTCTTGCAGGCATTCTTTGACCGCATCGCCTTCCAAAGGGCCCACAGGCCGCCAGCCTGACGGGCCTTTTTGAAGGTGTAGAGCACTGCCCGCCAACCGCCGCCCGTTTTGACTCTGCCCATGGAAAGCCTCCGTCAAGCAAGCACCACGTCCACCACACCAGATCTGGCTTCAGCTTTCAGCACGCCAGATCTATTTTTCAGCACGCGAGATCTACCGAAAGTTGCCGTTCAAATCGTACCCGCGGTAGGATGATGGTCGCAAGGAAGGTTCCGGCGGTGCATCGTGCCCAGCCGGTGGTGAGTTCGATTCGGCTTTCGAGGAGTTTCATCAATGCGTGCAGCACGGATTTTGGCGGTGGCGGCCATCGGTTTTGCCACGGCGGCATCGGTCATGACGGGAACGGCCCGGGCCGAGGTCACGAGCGGGTATCAGGTGGGTGAATCGGTGGGCGCGATGACGGTCACAAAAGTGACCGGCAATGCCCTGGACGGTGTGGCTGACGGCAAAACGCTCTGTTACCGCTGCAAGATGGGTTCGCGGCCGGTGGTGATGGTATTTGCCCGGACGGCCGACGAAAAGCTGGCCAAGCTGCTCAAGAAGCTCGATGAGGAGATTGAAGAGCATCAGGCCGCGAAGCTGACCGGCTTCGTGAACATGCTGGGCACCGATGCAGAGTCGCTGAAGAAGGATGCCGCCGAGTTCGTAAAGCTTCATGGTCTGGAGCGGATCGCGTTCGTGGTGCCCGAGGAGGCTGCGAATGGCCCGGCCGACTACAAGATCGCACCCGATGCTGATCTGACGGTCGTCTGCTTCAAGGGGGGCAAGGTGACGGCCAACCACGCCGTTGCCAAGGGACAGCTTTCGGAAGAGAAGATCGACGCAATCGTCGACGCTGCCTGCTCGATGGCTGACTAGCCTGCAAGCCGAATGGCGACGTTGCGGCAGAGCTGACTGACATGCTTGTGGCGACCTGGGGTGGCGAATGCCCCCCAGGTCGCTTGCGTTTGTTGCTTGCGTTTGGAGCAGGCGAGTGCAGCCGCAGTTGCCACCGATGAGGAGATACTCGACCTCGTCTCCATTTGAATGCTCGGAGGATGCGGTCGACATTCATGGTGGGCGCCGGTTGCAGCAGAGCGGAGCGAAAATGGCAGTCGTGCCACAGTGAGCTACCGCAGATTTCTATCCGCTTTGCACGGAACAAGACCGCCGCTACGCCATATTTTCGCGGTTTCTTGGCCTCCAGGCTGACGGCCCACGATCGGCGGGTTATATTTTCGGCAGTGACGATCGGCGGCCCACTGGTCAGCTGATCGTTTGTGGCAGCGTAGCTCAGTTGGTTAGAGCACCGGCTTCATAAGCCGGGTGTCGCCGGTTCAAGTCCGGCCGCTGCTATTGTCACGACCGA
>JBIIFB010000187.1:0-6966 GCA_044237545.1 Pirellulales bacterium | reverse complement strand
GCCATCAAGGCGATCAGGGCGATCGCGGCGGTCGAGGCTGATGGGTCGAGCCGCAGTGTGCTCGCGGCCCGTCGCGAGCAGGTGCTCGAGCTTCCCGAATGGTCACGGCGGCAGCTCGAGAAATCGGTCGAGTCGTATCAACGCCTCTCCGCGGCCGACCGTCGTGAACTCACCTCACTCGGCAGGGCATTGGCCGATCCGGATCGCGATTCGCTGGTGCAGGCCGCCCGGCTCTGGCACCAGTGGATCCAGCTCCGCGATCCCGCCGACCGGCGGGATGTGATCGATCTGGGCACCGCTGATCGCCTCGAATGGCTCGACCGCTGGACGCGGCTCGACGCGCGAAACGAAACGCGGATGGAAGTTCGGGAAAACGCGAGACAGTTTTACGATCGGGAATGGCCCAACCGTCGTCGCCCACCGCCCGATGCAAACGGTGATGATTTTCCGCGACAGCCGGGACAACCTGGACCGCTGCGACAGCCGGGACAACCTGGACCACCGCGGCCCCGCGGCCCCGCGATGGGGCCTGGCCCGGACGGACCACGCTTCAACGCCCGAGGGCCCCAGCCTCCCGTAGAAACTCCACCACCGCCGCGTTGAACACGCCTGGCGTCTCAAGCGGCGTCATGTGTCCGGCATGCGGCACGATCAGCAGCCTGGCCTGCGGGATGATCTCCTCGGCCCGGCTCAGGCATTCCGGCGGCGTGATCTGGTCTTCGGCGCCCACCACGAGCAGCGTGGGCACGCCTACCTGCCGCATCGCACCTGTCATGTCGGGCCGCGCGGCCAGCGCCGAGAGCGCCGCGACGATCGTCTCCACGGTCTGCTCGACGATCATGCCGTGGAGCAGTGACTCAATCTCGGCACGCCGCGGCAGGGAACGGGCCTCGGTCGCCGTCGCCAGCAGCCGCGGCACCATTGCATCGGCCACGATCCTCTGGCCGATTCGCTGCACCGCGGCGGCGAGGTCGGCCCGCGCGGCCCGCGCGTCGGGCGTGTCGGCCTCCAGTTTCGTGTCGACGAGCACCAGCGAGCTGACCCGCGCGGGGTGACGAATCGCGACGTGCTGGGCCACGTAGCCGCCCATGGAGCATCCGCAGACGACCGCCGGCTCATCCACGTGGAGCGCGTCGAGCAGCGCCACCGCGTCATCGGCAAGCTGCTCGATACTCGCAGGGCCGCCGGCATCCCGGCTGCCGCCGAAGCCGCGTTGGTCGGGCACGATCAGCTGGAAGTGGTCTGCCAGCGGTTCCTGCGCCGCCCACATGCGGTGGTCAAACGGAAAGGCGTGCAGGAGGAGCAGTGGGCGGCCGCGGCCGGAAGTCCCAACGGTGAGGCGGATATCAGGCAGGGCGATCTGATGCGTGTGCATGGGGGACATGATACGTCAGCGGGAGAGTGTTCCGTGGCGGCGAGTGGTGAACGTGAGGAGTGGTCGGTGCCGGATTCCACAAGTTGAAAACTCGTGGCCACGATTCGGAGGGACGAGAATGTGGAAACTCGTGGCCACGATTCGGAGGGAATGTGGCGGCGAGTTTTTAACTTGCCGTATTTTTCAGAGTGATTCCACAAGTTGAAAACTCGTGGCCACAAGACACAGGGATTCCACAAGTTAAAAACTCGTGGCCACATACGGCGGATGCCAGACGGTCGGCGTTTCGGTCTGCCACGCGTGAAAGCTTCTGGCTTCCCGCCTCCTTCGCCTACTTGGCCTGGAAGCGGGCGAGGTTCTTGCGGATCGTGCGGTTGTGCGGCTCCTGCCGCAGAGCCAGCGACTGGGTGCGTACTGCCGCCGCCTTGTTGCCTGCCGCCGCCTGACAATGGGCCAGCGTGTCGAGGTAGCTCGAACTGTCGAAACTCTTCACGAGCGACAACCTCGAATACCGGGTCGCTTTCGGGAGATCGCCCTCCGTATTGGCCACGAGCCAGGCATACTCGTTGTAACCGTTGGTCTCTTCGGGAACGGCCTGGATCTCGTTCTCGATCTGCTCCAAGGCCCGACGGATGCGTCCGACCGTTTCGGCCCGCTGCTCCGGCGTGTTGTCGGTCAGCGCGTACAGACCGATCAGGGCGTCGACATCCTTGGCATACGCCCGCAGCGACGCCTCGAGTGCCGTGCGACGGCCGACTGCGTCGCCGCGGAGGGCGGCGGCACACGACTCGAAGTAGTGCATCCGCGACCGGATCGAACGCGGGTCGCGGCCGATCTGTTGCAGGATCGGATCGCCGCCACCGTCTCCCTTGCCCTTGCGGCCGTTCAGCAGCCGTTGCAGGCAGGCAGCGGCCTCGTCTTCCCGCTCCTGATCGTGGAGAAACTCCGAGAACATGATCGCGGCAAATGCGAACTGCGCCGCCGGCGTGCGCTGATCGTCGACGAGCGAACTGTATTCCCGGGCGGCCCAGTCGGTCTCGCCCCACTTCGACAGCAGAATGGCCGTCTGCAACCGGTCGACGAACTCGGCATTGGTGCCAGTGGGCTTCGCAAAGGCGGCCGAGGCGAGTTCGTCGGCCCGGGCATCGCGCCGGCGTGACTTCTCGGCCAGCGCCGCGGCGTAGCCCACCAGCGGATCGTCACGGATCAATTCCGGGTGATCGGCCGCGAGCAGATCGACCGCCTCCGGCAGGCCGCGGTCGACCAGCCAGGCCAGCGTGCCGGCCACCTCTTCCCCGACCGTGGTCGCATCTTTTTCCGGATCGAAACAGGCCTGCAACAGCCGCCGCGACTCAGCCAGGGCGGCGTCGCGTTGGCCGGCCGCGATGAGCATGTGAATCCGGCAACGCTGGAAGATGCGCAGCGTGGTGTCGCCGATGCCCCCCGAGGCGGTCGTGTCGGCAGGCACTCCGCCAGCCGGATTCGGGACAGCAGCCTGCTCGGCTTCCGACAGCGTGCCGGCAAGTTGCTCGAATGCCAGGCCCGAGTCGACCAGGCCCCGCTCCCGTGCGGCGGCGGAGTCAGCCGATGAAAACGCGACCAGCGCCCGCAGGAAAGCCGCGGCGGGCCGGGTGCTCAGCCCGAGTCCGGCAGAGATCCGCTCCCGCATGCCGTTCCAGAAGGGGTCGTTGGGCTGCCATTCGCGGACCAGCAGGGCGGCCGCCACCCGTGATCCCAATATCGAGCGGTCGAGCCGCACGATTCTCGCCAGCGACTCGATGCCACCGTCGTCGTCCACACGCAGGAGCCTGTGCATCACCTGCACCCGGTCGGCAAAGCCCTTCCGTTTGAACTTGTCGAGCAGTTTCGCCACTTCCGGCGGATCCCGCTGGGTGTCGAGGGGAATGGTGTCGACGAGCCACCGGGCCCGCAGGGCGATTTCGAGATCGCCACTCACCTCAGCCGCCGCCAGCAGCGGATCGACCGCCGCCGCCCCTAGGGCATTGAGTTTCTCCGCGGCGGCCTCCCGCTCGGCGTAGTCGTTGGCACCGAGGCTCTCGACGAGTGCCGCGATCTCTTCGGCTGAGGGCTGCCCGGCGGCGAGTGCCACTGCGAGGCCACCGCCACCGACCAGGCCACCGCCACCGATGAGGCCGAGAGCGATCAGGCGAAGCGCGAGCAGAAGTCCCGCGGCGGCAGCGCCCGCGACTGCCCGACGCCGAATGGAGTCGAACGTCCTCATGATGGTGAGCCTCGTCGTGCCGGGGAGGGACGTGTTCAAGCCGGGGAGGAACGTGCACATGGCCGGTGGTTACTCCGGCTCGATACCGAGATCACGGATCGTGACCAACGACTCCAGCGGTATGCCGCGGGCAGCGAAGGCCTCCTTCGCACCGGCCAGACGGTCGATCACCGTCACCACGCGTTCAACGATCAGGCCGAATTCATGCACCCTGTCGATTGCCAGTAACGACGAGCCACCCGTGGTGGTCACATCCTCCACGATCACCACCCGCTGGCCCGGCGACACCGGCCCCTCGACATATTTTTTCGTGCCGTGATCCTTCGGCTCCTTGCGGACCATGAATCCCTTCAGCGGCAGCCCCTCGACACCCGCCATCGTCACGACGGCGCTGGTGATCGGATCGGCGCCAATCGACATGCCGCCCACCGCCGCCGGCAACGGACCGAGCGAGTGCAGGCGTTCAAGAATCGCCCGGCCCACGAGCATCGCGCCGTGGGCGTCGAGCACCACCTGCTTGGCATCGAGATAGAAGCTCGCCTCGCGGCCGGAAGCGAGGCGGAATGTTCCACGCTTGAGGGCTTTGGCCTCGACGATGCCGATGAGTTCACGGATGATGGCAGAAGGGGCGACAGGCGGCTGTGAAGAAGTGCTCATGATCTCCATTATATAGCAGACCACTCTGCCGCCGCCCGTGCCGAACAGGATTGCAGCGACCCGACTTTTTGACTCCCCGCCCCGCGGTCTTAGAATTTGTCTGCCGTCTCTGTTTTTTCGGCCGTCTCCTTCTCGGGCGCAGCGTCGCCCCAGCGTTTCCGAGGCCAGCATGCGTCACTGCCGGGCGTCGCCCACGATCCAGATTTTCAGCCGCCAGTGGGGCGGGTTCGCCGGCTCGTTGCGTGGTCTGTGCCTTGTGGCTCTGGCGGCGGCCCTCGTGCCCGCCGGGGTCGCGGCCGCCGGGGAGGCTGCCGCGGTGGTCGTTCGGCTACCGATCACCGGCACCCGCGACACCCAGGTGAAGACGGCCATCCTGCGACAGCTCGACCGGCTCAAGAAGGGCAACGAACGCGGCGTGCTCGTGCTGCGGTTCGACCCGCCTGAGGATGGCGGCAGCGGTGGCAGCGATTTCGGCCGGGCGGTCGAACTGGCCCGATTTCTTGGCGATGCCCGGCTCACCGGCATCAAGACCGTCGCCTTCCTTCCCTCCGGCGCGAGCGGCCATGCTGTCCTCGTGGCGTTGGCCTGCGAGGAGATCGTGATGGCGGCCGACGCCGTGCTCGGACCGGCCAACACCGACGAGCCGGCGGTCGACGACGCGATGCGGGCCGCCTACGTGCAGATCGCCACGCGGCGACGGACGGTGCCGCCCGCGGTGGCGGTGGCCCTGCTCGATCCGGCGGCCACCGTGAGCCGGGTCTCCACCGACGAGGGCGAGCAGTTCGTGGCGGCCAAGGACGTGGAGGCGGTGCGGCAGCAGTCCGCCGTGCTCGACGTCGAGGAACTCACGCCCGTGCCGCTGGCCCTGAGCGGCCGGCGGGCCCGCGAGCTGGGCGTTGTTCGCGTTCTCGCGCGGACGCCGGCCGAACTGGCGCGGAGCCTGAATGTCGACGAAAAGTCGCTCACCATCGATCCTGCAGGCGAGGGCGGCTGGAAGGCGGCGCAGATCGTGCTGGCCGGTCCGATCACCGGCGACTCGGTCGCCCGGGCCGGGCAGCAGCTGGAGCGTGCCATGGCCGATGGTGCCAACTTTCTCTGCCTCCGCGTCGACTCAGCCGGCGGCTCTCCCGAACAGAGCCTCGTGCTGGCCAATCGGCTGGCGGCGATCGATCCCGCCCGTGTTCGGACCGTGGCCTACGTGCCGCGGCAGGCACGTGGCGACGCAGCCCTGATCGCGTTGGCCTGCGACGACCTGGTAATGCATCCCGATGCCGTGCTGGGTGGCGAAGGCGACGCCGTCATCCGCGGCCGACAGGCCACTGCCGTGACGGCCTCCTGGCGGGAGGGGATCGCCAAAAAAAGCGAGCGGCCGTGGTCGCTGCCGGTGGCGGTCGTCGTTCCCGGTATCGAGGTCGAGCAGGCGACCCAGCGGGACACCGGTCGGGTCGAATACTTTTCGAGCGAAGAGCTGGCGGCGCGGGACGATCGGGATTCGTGGATCGTCGGGGCCAAGGTGGGCACCGGCCCCATCCAGCTCACAGGCCGCTCCGCTGAATCCCTCGGGCTGGTGACACACGTGGTGGATGGGTTTGCAGGCCTCGTGCAGGCTTACGGGCTCACCGGCGACATCGCGCTCTCCGAGCCGGGCTGGGCCGACCGGCTGCTCGACGCGCTGGCCAGTCCTGGCCTGGCCTGGCTGCTGCTCCTGATCGGCGGCGTGGGGCTCTATATAGAGCTCCACACGCCCGGCTTCGGCCTCGGCGGCTTCGTGTCGATGGTGGCGTTTATCGTCTACTTCTGGAGCCAATACCTGCACGGTACGAGCGGCTGGCTCGAGGTGATGCTGTTTCTGGCCGGGCTCTTCTGCCTCGCCGCCGAGATCTTCGTCCTGCCGGGCTTCGGGGTGCTTGGGCTCGGGGGAGGCGTGCTCCTCGTCGCGTCGCTCGTGCTGGCCAGCCAGTCGTTCGTGCTGCCGGCCAACGACTACCAGATTCGGCAGTTGCAGTGGTCGCTGCTGGGAATCCTCGGGGCCGCGGTGGGGGTGTCTTTGATGAGCGTCTTGCTGCGGCGGTGGCTGCCTTCGACGCCTGTGCTGCGGAATGTGTTGCTGGAACCACCGCAGGCGACAGACAACGCGATCGAAGAAAGCAGTCTCGAGGAACTGATCGGCCTCGAAGGCACCACGACCACGAGGCTCGCCCCCGCGGGCAAGGCGCGTATCGATGGCCGGCTGCGTGAGGTGACGAGTGTCGGGCCGCTCGTCGAGCCGGGCACGCCGATCCGTGTGGTCGAGGTTCGCGGCGGTCGCGTGCTCGTGCAGTCGCTGGTGGGATCGAGCGGGCACACATGAGCACGCTGGTGTGGGTTGTCTCGCTGCTCGTGCTGGGACTCGGGGTGATGGTGCTCGAGGTCTTCGTGCCATCGGGCGGCATCCTGGGCTTCGTGAGCATTCTCGCGCTGGTTGCATCGGTCGCGACGGCGTTTCTCGAACTGGGGGCGACGGCCGGCATGGCGAGCCTGGCGGTGGTGGTGCTGGCGGTGCCCGCAGTGCTCTCGGTGGCCTTTCGCTGGTTTCCCGAGACGCCACTGGGGCGACGCGTGTTGCCGCCGGCGCCTGAGTCGGCGGATGTGCTGCCCGATCCGACGCGGCGGCAGCACGCGCGGGATCTGATCGGACGGACCGGACTGACGG
>JBIIFB010000043.1:0-22432 GCA_044237545.1 Pirellulales bacterium | reverse complement strand
CGACCATGCTGCTAGAGTCGACCATGCTGTCACGCCAGCCGGCGGTGCTGGCAGCGGGCAGTCCCGATGCAGCCAGTGTGAGCGGCCGGCCTGTTCGCAGTGCCGGCTTGCCCAAGGCAGCCACGCCGGGCATCGCCAGTGCGAACACGGTCTGTGTCCCGCACATTGCCCGGTGCGTCCGGAGGTTTTCGGTTTCTACGGCACCCAGTGGCGGAGGTGGCCTGGCTCCGGAGTGGTGCAGGCCTCGAACAATGAAGCCGTCACTCCAGCCCGCCCGCCACGCGCGGAAGTGCCGGGGGCAGGCGAGGAATCACTTGAGCCCGATGCGGCCGCCGCAGACCTGCCCGCGCCACCCGCGGCAACCCCGCCGGCGGCTTTGCTCAAGACACCAGTTCTCGAGTCACCAGTTGTTGAGACACCAGTTCTCGAGTCACCAGTTGTAGAGTCAGCATCATTCCGGTCCTTGGCGATCGCGGACGACGCCATGAGCAAGATGAGCAAGATGAGCACGACTGCCTGGCGGCATTTCACCACCTCGGACCAACCGCTGAGCGGCCGCACTGCAGAGCGGCCGTGACTGCCGTTGATCGCGCCAGACTCAAAATGATGCGAGAGGCGGGAGTTGAACCCGCACGCCTTGCGGCACTGGATCCTAAATCCAGCGCGTCTGCCAATTTCGCCACTCTCGCGGAACCCTATCGGACGTTAGTCTAACGTCGATTTCAGCGCCGCCGCACGGGCCTCACTGGCTGCGGCATTCCGCGGGCCACTGGCGTCCTGCGGGCCATCCAGAACACGGTCGAGCATCCCGCGGCCGGCAGCATCCCTGGGGGGCCAGCTTGCCAGTAAGAGCTCATGGAGGGTGTCATCTGTCGCGGTGCAGCCCTGCCTGGCGAACCGGATTTCGAGCGACACGACCTGTTTTCCAGCTGGGTGGCAGCCGTTCCACTGCCTGACGATCGCCGCGGCAATCGCTGGCCCAAAAGGTCGCTGGCGGGGCTGCGGCAAGGCCCAGAAGAGTTTGTGCCAGCGGTGGTGTGGCAGGGATGTGAAGCCCCCGGTGGGCCGCTCGATCTCGAGTGGTCGGCCGCCACGGAGGAGATCGACCACGCAGCCATCGGCCAGTTCGGCCGACGCATAGACCCACTGCTCCTGCCGTTGCACGTCGCCAAACATCCGCCATTCCTGATGCAGGCAGGAAAGGTTGATGAGCGATGCGGCCAGTCGGGGCAGGGGCGTGTGTCGCCAGGGGGTCATGTCGTGCACAAGGCTCACCATAGCGAGCGTTCCGGCCGCGAGGCAGGCCCACCGCGCCGGCCACGACAGCCTGCCCGAACACTCGCCGCCGGCCGGAGTCGCCTCTGTGCCGGGGCCCGGGCCGCCGCCTGGAAAACGCCAGTCCCAGCATTCCCGCGGCACGATCGACAGCCAGGCGGCCAGGCCGACATAGCCAAACAGCCCGATCGACATCGTCAGGCAACTGGCGAGATGGAACAGCATGAACAGGATCACAAGCCCCATCCGCGGCCGAGCTGCGGGCAGTGCGATCACGGCGACTGGCCCCAGGAGTTCGACCGCGAGCACGCCCCACGCGATCGGCCGGGCCATCCAGCCTCCGGCCAGCAGCCACTCTCCGAGTGGCGTGCCGTGGTCATGGACCGACAGGGCGAAGCGGATCGCATCGCCCGACAGCCAGGTGTCGTTCCATTTGGAGAGGCCAGCCGCCAGGTAAACGACGGCAATCTGCAGCACGAGCGCGACGGATGCGAAGGAGTAGATTGTCCCCCGGCAGCCACTGTGCCGCCGATCCCACGACCAGACAGCACCCAGGGGCAGGAACATACCCCAGAAGAGCAGGCAGGCCAGCCAGGCATCGCCGGCGTTGGTCGCCGGCGCTGTTCGTCGCAGGATGCTCACGACCGTCAGCCACGAGACGATCGTGGCGAACCGCGTGCCGCACCCCACGGCCAGCAGCACTCCGGCCAGAGCCTGCAGCCAGAGGACGGCCGCCCCCCACCAGCGGGTGTCGACGAGCGTTGCCAGCGACCACGCGGCGGGGTCGTCAGAGAAATAGTCTCGTAACAACTGGAGCGGAAACATCCCGTCCGGGGCGAACATGAGCGTGAGATCACGGCTCCGGAGCAGGGCGTCGACGCATACGAGCAGGCCGATCGCCATGCGAAATGCGGCCAGGCCGCGGAAATCGAGGGTGCACGCTCGTCGCAAAAGCAGTGTGAGCGTTTGCACCACAGCCTCACCATCGCCTCGGGTTGCCGGCGGCGGGCGCAACCGTCGGAGCAGGAGGACCGCCAAAAGCCACGGAAAACCTGCCCAACTGCCGCTCTGCCGCGGGATGTTTCTTGAACAACTTGACCGACGAACCTACAACAGCGTGCCTTCGTTCATCGACCCCAGCCGGTTCCCGGCTGATTCAGGAGAAACCCGAGCGATGCATGTTCCACTGGTGGTGCTGGGCGGCGGTCCTGGCGGTTATGCCGCGGCTTTCATGGCGGCCGACCTTGGCATGGCGGTGACCCTGGTGGAACGTGATGAACGCCTCGGCGGCACCTGCCTGCTGAGGGGCTGCATTCCCTCGAAGGCCCTGCTGCACGTGGGCCGGGTGCTGGCCGAGTCGCGGGAAATGGAGGAGTGGGGCATCCACTTCCAGGCTCCCACCGTGAATGTCGACGCCCTGCGGGCCCGAAAGGACAAGGTAATCTCGACCCTCACCGGTGGTCTTGGCCAACTGGCCCGCCGCCGCAATGTGGCCGTTGTCCGCGGCAATGCCCGGTTTACGAGCCCCAACACCCTGGAGATCGCGGCGGTGGAGGCCGGCGGGGCCAGCCAGACGCTGACGTTCGACCACTGCATTCTCGCCAGCGGCTCCCGCCCCGCGAGGATCCCGGCCTTCGACATTGGCAGTCCGCGGGTCATGGATTCGACCGGAGCCTTGGAACTGGCCGACATCCCCGAGTCGCTGTTGGTCGTCGGAGGCGGCTACATAGGCTTGGAGATGGGCACGGTCTACGCCGAACTCGGCACGCGGGTCTCGGTCGTCGAACTCACAGGCACCCTGCTTCCCGGAGCTGACCGCGACCTTGTCAAGCCGCTGCAGCAGCGGTTGGAGAAGCTGTTCGAAAAGATTCACCTCCACACGAAGGTCGTGAAACTCGAGGATGCAGGGCAGTCGGTGCGGGTGCATTTCGAGGGACCGGAAGGGCCGAGTGTCCGGGAGTTTTCCCGTGTGCTCGTCGCCGTGGGCCGGCGGCCAAATTCCGATGGCATCGGCCTCGAGAGCACCGGTGTGAAAATCGACGCGAAGGGATTCGTGGAGGTCGACGGCCAGCAGCGGACGGCCGATCCCCGCATCTTCGCCATCGGTGATGTCTGTGGCGAACCGATGCTGGCCCATCGCGCCAGCCACCAGGGAAAGGTGGCCGTGGAGACGCTTCATGGCGAACCGGCCGTCTTTGCACCGCGGGCCATTCCCGCTGTGGTGTTCACCGATCCCGAGATTGCCTGGGCGGGGCTGACTGAGAGCGAGGTCGCCGCGTCGGGCCGGATTGTTGAAGTCAGTCGCTACCCCTGGGCGGCCAGCGGGCGGGCCCACGCGCTGGGGCGGACCGACGGGCTGACAAAAATCCTCATCGACCCCGAGACCGATACCGTGCTCGGCGTGGGCATCGTCGGCACCGGCGCAGGCGAGTTGATCGCCGAAGGCGTGCTGGCGATCGAGATGGGCTGTTCGGCCCGAGATCTCATGGAATCGATCCACCCGCATCCGACGCTCGGGGAAACCGTCGCCTTCTCGGCTGAGAACTATTTCGGACTTGCGACCGAAATCTATCGCCCGCGGGCGGAACCAGCGAAGTAGCCGGGTCTGTTGAATGGGCTTTACGCCCCCCGGAACCATCGGAATAATGGGAAAAGTTCGCCCACCTTTCCGGAGCACCCCATGGCCAGCCCCGACATCGACCTGACCGGCAGCGACGTTCTTGAAGAGGCCGATGGTGCCAATGGACGGTCCGGGAGCATCGGTGCCTTGCCGCAGGGGGCCCATGCAGCCATGTCGATCGGACAGATGAGCGATAGCACGAGCGGACAACCCGTGCGTGCCGACGGCGTGGTTGCCGTCGACGCCGATCCGACAGAAACCACCGAATGGCTCGATTCCCTGCGGTATGTCATCAACAGCCGTGGGGCCGACCGGGCCGCCTATCTGTTGCATGCCATCGAGCAGGAGGCCTACCGGCTGGGGGTGCCGATCCCGTTCTCCACGACGACGCCCTACATCAACACCATTCCGGCCGACAAGCAACCGCCGTTTCCCGGCAATCGCGAACTCGAGCGGCGGATCAAGAGCATCATCCGCTGGAATGCGATGGCGATGGTGGTGCGGGCCAATCGCGAAGACAAAAGCATCGGCGGCCACATCTCCACCTTCGCCTCCTCGGCGACGCTCGTGGAAGTGGCGATGAACCATTTTATTCGCGGACGCGGCGACGATTTCTCGGGTGACCAGGTCTATTTTCAGGGGCATGCATCGCCAGGCATCTATTCCCGCGCGTTTCTCGAGGGCCGGCTCAGCGAAAAGAAGCTGGAGAATTTCCGCCGCGAATTGGCCGAGGGTGGCGGGCTTTCGAGCTACCCGCATCCGTGGCTGATGCCTGAGTTCTGGGAGTTCCCCACCGTTTCGATGGGTCTGGGCCCGCTCATGGCGATCTACCAGGCCCGGTTCAACAAGTATTTGCAGGATCGCGGCATCAAGGATACGAGCAAGCAGCACGTCTGGAGCTTCATTGGCGACGGTGAATGCGACGAGCCGGAGACGCTCGGCGCGATTTCGCTGGCGGCCCGCGAAAAGCTCGACAATCTCGTGTTCGTGATCAACTGCAACCTGCAGCGACTCGACGGCCCGGTGCGTGGCAACGGCAAGATCATCCAGGAGCTGGAGGGCGTCTTCCGTGGTGCCGGCTGGAACGTCATCAAAGTGATCTGGGGCGACGAGTGGGATTCGCTGTTGGCGAAGGACGAGAAGGGCAAGCTCGTCAAGAGGATGGGCGAGATCGTTGACGGGCAGTACCAGAAATACGTGGTTATGCCGGGTGGCTACATCCGCGAGCACTTCTTCGGGGGCGATCCGGAGCTGGCCGACATGGTGGCGCACCTTTCCGACGAGAAGCTCAAGAAGCTTCGTCGCGGCGGCCACGACCCGGAGAAGGTCTACGCCGCCTACGACGCGGCGATGAAGTGCCACGGCAAGCCGACCGTGGTGATTGCCAAGACGATCAAGGGCTACGGTCTCGGCGAGGTGGGCGAGGGCCGCAACGTGACCCACCAGCAGAAGAAGCTCAACGAGGAGGAGTTGCGGGCCTTCCGCACCCGGTTTGGAATTCCGATTTCAGACGACGAGGTCGCCAAGGCGCCCTTCTACAAGCCGCCGGAAGATTCGCCCGAGATGAAGTATCTCCGCGAGCGTCGTGCGGCGCTGGGGGGCCCCGTGCCGACGCGGCCAACCCAATCCCCGCTCCTGAAGACGCCGTCGCTCGAGGATTACGCCGGTTTCATCGAGAAGAGTGCCGGCCGGGAGGTCTCCACGACCACCGGCGTGGTGACGCTGATGGCGTCGTTGCTCAAGGACAAAACTATCGGCAAATACATCGTGCCCATCGTGCCCGATGAGTCGCGGACCTTCGGCATGGATCCCCTCTTCAAGCAGTGCGGGATTTATGCACACGGCGGGCAGCTCTACGAGCCGGTCGATTCCGACCAGTTGCTTTACTACCGCGAAGCCAAGGACGGTCAGATCCTCGAAGAGGGCATTACCGAGGCTGGCAGCATTTCAAGCTTCATCGCCGCCGGCACCGCCTACGCCAGCCATGGCGTGCCGATGATTCCGATCTTCATCTATTATTCGATGTTTGGTTTCCAGCGGATTGGCGACCAGATCTGGGCGGCGTGCGACTGCCGGGCCCGCGGCTTCCTGCTCGGCGGCACGGCTGGCCGGACGACGCTCGCCGGCGAGGGGCTGCAGCACCAAGACGGCAACAGCCAGTTGTTCGCGATCGCGTATCCGACCGTGAAGGTCTACGACCCGGCGTTCGTCTACGAGGCCACGGTCATCATGCTCGCCGGACTCGATCGGATGTATGCCAAGGGCGAAGACTGGATCTACTACATCACGGTCTACAACGAAAACTACGAGATGCCTCCGATGCCGCCGGGCTGCCAGGAGGGCATCCTCAAGGGTATGTATCGGCTGCGCGAGGTTCCGGCTGCGGCCCCGGGCAACACCGGTCCGCTGCCGCATGTCAACCTGCTCGGTTCGGGTGCCATCCTGCGTGAGGTGATCCGGGCGGCTGATCTGCTGGGCGAGCACTGGGGGGTCGCCAGCACGGTCTGGAGCGTGACCAGTTGGAAGGAACTCCGCCGCGAGGCGCTCGAGTGCCGCCGCTGGAACATGCTTCATCCTGAGGCCACGCCGCGGCGGAGCTATCTCGAGGAGATGGTGGCCGGCACGGATGGTGTTTTCGTGGCGGCCAGCGACCACGTCAGAACAGTGCCCGAGCAACTCGACCCGTGGATCCCCGGCGGACTGTTCACGCTGGGCACGGACGGATTCGGCCGCAGCGACACGCGTGGTCCGCTGCGAAGGCACTTCGAGGTCGATGCGGAGTGCATCGCGATCGGCACGCTTTCGCGGCTGGCGGCAGCCGGCGCGATCGGCTCCCATGTGGTGGCCGAGGCGATCCGACGTCTGGGCGTGAATCCCGACAAACTCGACGCCGCGTCGGCGTGAGGCGGGCAGGAGTCGACGCGGGAGTTTTCGAAGTCGAGGGTGATCGAGACTGTTTTGAGGTAGGGTTTCAGGTCGGGCGGCAAACGTTCCAGCAGCCACGCTAACCGCAACAACAAACACTGGCGTCAACCACAAACCCTGGCGCCAACAACAAGAGTAACGGAGTCCATGGCAATCGAATTCAAGCTGCCCGATCTGGGCGAAAACATCGCGTCGGGCGATGTCGTGACCGTCTTCGTTTCAGAGGGCGATGTCGTGAAGCCGGGCCAGGCATTGTTGGAGGTCGAGACGGACAAGGCCGTAATCGAAGTGCCGTGTCCGCCGGGTGGCCTCATCACGCAGGTGCTCGTCAAGAAGGGCGACACGGTCAAGGTGGGCCAGGCGCTCGTGATGCTCGATGCCGCAGGGACTGCCGGGTCGGCTGCCAAGCCGGCCTCGCAGCCGACCGTGCCGGCAGCCCGGCCGGTTGCTGCACCAGCGCCGGCGGCACCGACCGTTGCAGCGGCCCCCGTAGCTGTGGCGGCCCCCGTAGCTGCAGTGGCAGTGGCTCTTCCTGTGGCGTCAAAGCCGGTGGCCGCGGTGGCGGAAGCCGATGAGTCAGCCTCGGCGGCGGCCGTCGATCCCGCGGGGCCGGCCGTGCGTCGACTGGCGCGGGAATTAGGCGTTGATCTGGGGCGGGTGCGTGGCAGCGGTCCGGCCGGCCGGATCGTACGGGAAGATGTGATCACCGCCGTTCGCCAGGCTGGCGGTCAGGGCACGTCGACGCGGTCGCGGCCGACCGACTCTCCCGCCACGCAGCGGGATGACTGGGGCCCGGTCCGCCGGGAGCAGCTGTCGCGAATGCGGAAAACGATCGCGGCCAACATGGTCCGCAGCGTGTCGACGATTCCGCATCTGACGAATTTTGATGATGCGGATGTCACGGAGTTGGAGCATCTCCGCAAGGCAAGCACCCAGGAATACACGAAGACCAACATCAAGTTGACGGCCCTCGGCTTTGTCATCAAGGCCGTGAGCCTCTCCCTGCGGCAGCATCCAATCGTGAATGCCTCGATCGACATAGAGAAGGGGGAGTTGGTCTACAAGGACTACGTGAACATCGGTCTGGCTGTCGACACGCCCCGCGGGCTGGTTGTGCCGGTGCTCCGTAACTGCGACGAGATGTCGATTCCCCAGATCGCGCAGGCAGTTGCCGAGACGGCAGAAAAGGCCAAGAACGCGCAGTATGGGATCGAGGATCTCCGCGGCGGCACCTTCACGATCAGCAACCTCGGGGCCATCGGTGGTACGTATTCCACGCCGATCATCAACTGGCCCGAGGTGGCGATTCTGCTGGTGGGCCGATCGCGGAAGCTGCCCGTTGTGCGGGACGACCGCATCGAGTCCCGGCTGATGATGCCGCTCTCGCTCTCCTACGATCACCGGGTCATCGACGGCGCTGCAGCAGCGCGGTTCCTTAAAGAAGTCATCGGTTATCTGGAGAGTCCGGGCCGGTTGTTGCTTGCCATGTGAGTGCCAGCCGGGCGGTCGTCCCGGCAGCCGTTTCTGCGTCCCGATGATTTTGTCCTCTTCACCACAACCCACACCGCGACCCACACCTCGACCTGATCGCCACGATCTGCAGGGCCACCAGTGAGCATGTCTGACAGCATTGACGCGGCGGGAACTGCCAATCTCGCCTTTCTCGAGGAACTCTTCGAGCAGTATCAGAACGATCCGGCAAGCGTTGATCCCGATTGGCGGGCCTACTTCGACGCCCTGCGGACAGGGACGGATACCCTGGCGGCCTCGGGGAACGGCCCGAGCAATGCGGCCCTGCCCCACACGGTGCTGACGCATACGGCGACGGCGGCGGCCGGCGGAAACGGCGCGGTGCATGGTGTCGCGTCCCTGTCGCCCGTCAGAAAACTCGTGGCGCCCGACGGCATCGCGACGGGGCATGCGGTGGCGATTGCAAACGGTGAAGTGCGGCTACCCGCGGCCCCCGCCGGTGAGGCGATGCCGCTGCCGCTCCCGGTGGCGACGGGCACAGCGGGTGAGGAGCGGGTGGCCTTCCTCCAGGACCGCGTTGACCAGTTGGTGCGTGCGTATCGAGTCCGCGGACATCTCATGGCCGAGATCGATCCGCTGGGCCGGCCGCGGCCGGGGCTGCCGGAACTCGATCCGCAGTTTTACCACCTCACCGAGGTCGATATGGATCGGTCGTTCTCGACCGACACGATCGAGGGGCCGCAGTCGATGTCGCTGCGGCAGATCATCAAGCGGCTCCGCAACACCTACTGCCGTTCGATTGGCGTCCAGTTCATGCACATGGACGATCTGCGGGTGCGGCAGTGGCTGCAGGTGCGGATGGAGGGATGCGAAAATCGGATTCAACTCGACCGCAAGCAGCAGCTGCGGATTTACCGACAGATGACGACTGCGGCGATCTTCGAGGAGTTCATCCAGAAGCGTTTTCTCGGGGCCAAGAGTTTTTCACTGGAGGGATCGGAGAGCCTGATTCCGCTCGTGGAAATGTCGATCGAGCGGGCGGCCTCGCAGGATATTGGCGACATCGTGCTGGCGATGGCGCATCGCGGCCGTCTCAATGTGCTTGCGAACATCATGGGGAAGAGTCCGCAGCGGATCTTCCGCGAATTCGCCGACATGGATCCGGAGCTGCACGTCGGCCGCGGCGACGTCAAGTATCACCTCGGTCATTCCACCGACTACAGCGCCGCCAATGGCCACAGCGTGCACCTCACGCTCTGCTTCAACCCGAGCCACCTGGAATTCGTGAATCCGGTCGCCATCGGCAGGATGCGGGCCCGACAGGATCGGACGGCGGATCAGGCCCGTCAGAATGGCATGGTCATCCTGATCCATGGCGACGCTGCTTTCGCGGGTGAGGGGATCATCCAGGAAACGCTGAACCTCAGCGAACTCGAGGCCTACCGCACCGGTGGCACGCTGCATGTGGTGGTCAACAACCAGATCGGATTCACCACCGGACCGCGGGAGTCGCGCTCGTGCATGTATGCCACGGACGTGGCAAAGATGCTGCAGATCCCGATTTTTCACGTCAACGGTGAGGATCCGGAGGCGGTGGCGCAGGTGGTCAACCTGGCGATGGACTTCCGCCGCGAGTTTCAGCGGGATGTCGTGATCGACATGTATTGCTTCCGTCGCCGCGGCCACAACGAGGCGGATGAACCGGCCTTCACGCAGCCAGCGCTCTACCGGGTGATCGAGCGGCGGCCGAGCGTCCACGAGAGTTACCTCGAAAAGCTTCTCAAGCTCGGTGAGATCACCCGCGAAGAGGCGATGAAGATCGCCGATGAGCACCGCGCCCGACTCGATGCCGAACTGTCGGTCGCCAAGAGCGACGACTACGTGCACCGCAGCGACGTGGGGGGCGTGTGGGCCTTCTATGTCGGCGGTCGCGAGCGCGAGGCGGCCGACGTGGATACGGGCGTTCGCCGGGAGGTGCTCGAGCACCTGCTCGACAGGCTCGTGGCCCTTCCGGAGGGCTTTCAGCCGCATGCCAAGATTCAGAAGTTTCTCGAAGGACGCCAGCAGATGGCACGGGGTGGGCAACCGCTCGACTGGTCTGCCGCCGAGGCACTGGCCCTGGCGAGCATCGCCACGCAGGGCTTGCGGGTACGGATCTCCGGACAGGACAGCCAGCGGGGCACCTTCAGCCACCGGCATGCCGTCATCCACGACGCCGTTACGGACGACACCTACTGCACGCTCGAGCACCTGTCGGCTGATCAGGCCCCGGTCGAGATCTACAACAGCCCACTCTCGGAGATGGGTGTGCTCGGTTTTGAATACGGCTACAGCCTCGACTGCCCGGACGGCCTCGTTGTGTGGGAGGCTCAGTTCGGAGACTTCGTGAACGTCGCGCAGGTCGTGATCGACCAGTTCATCGTGAGTGCCGAGGACAAGTGGAACCGTCTGTCGGGCATCGTGATGCTGCTGCCGCACGGCTTCGAGGGGCAGGGCCCCGAGCATTCAAGCGCCCGACTGGAGCGGTTTCTGTCGCTGGCCGCGAAGGACAACATCCAGGTGGTGCAGCCGACGACGCCCGCGCAGATCTTCCATTGCCTCAGGCGGCAGGTGCTGCGGGTCTGGCGGAAGCCGCTGGTGGTGATGACCCCCAAGAGCCTGCTGCGAAATCCGCTCTGTGTGTCGAGCATGGACGACCTGGTGAAGGGCACCTTTCAGCGGGTGATCCCCGATGCCTCCGGCGTGGCCGCGCGGGATGTGCGGCGGATCCTGCTCTGTTCGGGCAAGGTCGCCTATGAGTTGGAAAAGCGCCGGCAGGAACTGGGCCGCCGCGACGTGGCGATCGTGCGGGTCGAGCAGCTCTATCCGCTGCCGCGACGGTCGCTCGACGCTGCGCTTGCCGACTTCGCCCCCGGCACTCCAGCCGTCTGGGTGCAGGAAGAGCCGGAGAACATGGGCGCCTGGCGATTCTTCCGCATTCATTTTGGCGATAAACTCCTCGATAAGTTTCCGTTTTCCGGTGTCTGTCGACAGAGCGCGGCGAGTCCCGCCACGGGTTCGAAGAAGAGCCACGACCTTGAGCAAAACGAACTGCTGTCCGCCGCTTTTCACAGTTAGAACCCGCGGCACTGGCGACCAGGACTGCCCCACAACCGTCTTTATCCACTCCGTTTCGACCCCCTTGTAACGCGGCGATTTCCCATGCCACTCGAGCTCAAAGTCCCGGAAGTCGGTGAGTCGATCACCGAGGTCATGATCGGCGTCTGGAAGAAACAGGAGGGGGATGTCGTCGCGATCGACGAGTCGATCGTGGAGATCGAGAGCGACAAGGCGACCGTGGAGCTGCCCGCGCCACGTGCAGGCACGATCACGAAGGTGCTCAAGGGCAGCGGCGAGAAGGCGCTGGTGGGCGAGGTGATCGGCTACATGGAGCCGGTTGGTGCGGCCAGTGAGCCGCAGCCGTCTGCACCACCGTCGCAGCCCGTTGTCGACGTGAAGCGGAAGGATGGTCGCACCGACATCGGTTCCGTGCAGCCTCCGCGTGTCATGCCGGCGGCGGCGCGGGTGCTCGGCGAAGCAGGGATGACAGCCACGGCGGCCGGCACGGGCCCTGGCGGCCGGGTGACAAAATCGGATGCCGTGGCGGCGGTGGCGAAACCGGCCGCGGCTCTGGCTTCGCGTCCGCAGGCGGTCGCTCCTTCCAAGGCCGTTGGCGGGCTGGCGGCGGGCGGTGCCCGCGAAGAGCGTTATGTCCTGATCAGCCCGATCCGACAGCGGATCGCCGAACGGCTCGTCGAGGCGCAGCAGCAGGCGGCCCTGCTCACCACGTTCAACGAGGTGGATATGACCTCGGTGATGGCACTGCGGCAGAAATTCAAAGATGTCTTTCAGGAGCGGCATGGCGTGAAGCTGGGCTTCATGTCGTTTTTCGTGCGGGCTGCGGTCGAGGCCCTGCGGGCCGTGCCACAGGTGAACGCCGAATATCGGGAGCCGCACATCGTCTACCGGGACTACTGCGATATCGGCATTGCCGTCGGGGGCGGGAAGGGGCTCGTTGTACCCGTGCTGCGGAACACTGAGACGATGTCGTTTGCGCAGATCGAGTTGGCGATCAGCGATTTCGCCCGCCGTGCGGCTGCGAACAAGCTCAAGCTTGATGAGCTGCAGGGGGGCACGTTTACGATCTCCAATGGTGGCGTCTACGGCTCCATGATGAGCACACCGATCATCAATCCTCCACAGAGCGGTATCCTCGGCCTGCATGCGATCCAGGATCGGCCGATGGCCGTGAACGGTCAGGTCGTGATCCGGCCGATGATGTATCTAGCGCTCACCTACGATCATCGTCTTGTGGATGGCCGCGAGGCGGTCACGTTTCTGAGGCGAATCAAGGACACGATCGAGGATCCGAGCCGGCTGATGCTCGAGGTGTAACGATGCTCCGAGGTGTGACGAAGGCAGTCGTGACCCCGATGGTTCAACACAGGAATCACCTTCCCGACTGTGGCAGCGAGTTTTTAACTTGCTGAATGCGGGCCAAGCGGCCCGGCAAGACGAGATACAACCTTGTCGCCGCAATACAACCTTGTCGCCACAAGACAGCCTTGTCGCCACAAGACAACCTTATCGCCACAAGACAACCTTGTCGCCACAAGACGATCCGACTGCCGGGTCTGGTATCCGAGCTCAACGCGAACACAGAAAGTGGAACATGGCACAGCATGATCTGGTCGTGATTGGTGGCGGTCCGGGCGGGTATGTCGCGGCGATCAGGGCCGCGCAGTTGGGAATGACGGCAGCCGTCATCGAGAAGGAGGAGAAGCTCGGGGGCACCTGCCTGCGGGTCGGCTGCATCCCCTCGAAGGCGCTCCTCGAATCGAGCCATAAGTTTGAGGAGGCCGGGCACGAACTTGGAGTGCACGGCGTGCATGTGGCGGGCGTCACGCTCGACCTGGCCGCGCTCTTGAAGCGGAAGGATGACGTCGTCGCGACACTCGCCAAGGGAATCGAGGCCCTTCTCGGCAAGAACAAGATCGTGCGGCTTCGGGGCACGGGTCGGCTGGCCGGGCCGGGCAAAGTGGAGGTCACCGCGGCCGACGGCTCACAGTCGGTCCTCGAGGCCGGAAAGATCATTCTGGCGGTGGGAAGCAAGAGCGTGGTTCTGCCCGGCGTCGAGGTCGATGGCCGGCTGGTCGGCACCAGCACGGAGGCCTTGGCCTACGACAGCGTGCCGGCCCATCTGGTGGTGATTGGTGGCGGCTACATCGGACTGGAATTGGGCAGCGTATGGCGGCGGCTCGGCTCGAGGGTGACGGTGCTTGAGTATGCCGACAGAATCCTTACTGGCCTCGACGCAGAGATCGCCTCAGACGCGCTGCCGCTCTTCCGAAAGCAGGGCCTCGACATCCGACTGGGCGTGAAGGTGAAGAGTGCGCGGGCCGTCGATGGCCGGTGCGTTGTGGAATGCGAAGGTCAGCCGCCGATCGAATGCGATCGCGTGCTGGCGGCGACGGGCCGCTTTCCGGCCACGGCAGACCTCGGCCTCGAGACGGTCGGCATCGTCACCGACACACGTGGCTGGATTCCCGTGGATGATCACTTCCGCACGTCGGCACCGGGCATCTATGCAATCGGCGACTGCATCCCAGGGCCAATGCTTGCCCACAAGGCCGAGGAGGATGGCGTGGCGTGTGTCGAGGGCATGAAGACCGGCTGGTCGCACGTCGACTACGACCTGGTGCCTGCCGTCGTCTTTACCCATCCGGAGATCGCTGCCGTGGGCAAGACCGAGGACCAGCTGGTGGCGGCGGGAATTGCCTTCAAAAAGGGGGTGTTTCCATTCCGGGCCAACGGCCGGGCCCGCACAATCAACGATACAACGGGCAAGGTCAAAGTCTTGGCTGACGCGGTGACCGACCGCGTGTTGGGCGTGCACATCATCGGGCCGGCAGCGGGCGATTTGATCGGTGAGGCTGCCGCGGCGATGAACTTCGGCGCGACGGCGGAGGATATCGGCCGGGTCTGTCATGCACATCCCACGCTGCCCGAGGCACTCAAAGAGGCCGCGTTGGCCGTCAACGGTGGGGCCATTCACGCCTGATTGAGACCATTGCGTGGTCGTGCTGGCTGGTCGTGTCTGACTTAGAGTGTTTGGCCAGCCGTGGCTCATCAGGCAGCGCGGAGCATCCAGACGGCGAGCAGCGCCCGTGCGGACCAGAGTGCGGTTCGTGTCCAGTTGGTGCGGACAAGCGCTGTGACCAGTTCCGGAGCGTGCCCCTGCTTGAGTCGTGCGTGCAATGGCATCTGTACCAGCAGCGTGGACAGCCACAGGGCCGCCACCATGGCCAGTCCGGCCACTGCGATGGGCCGGCCGATGCCCGATGGCGGTTGTGCCACGATGATTGCCGCGGTGACCGCCTCGACCAGCATCGGCGGAATGACAACCCAGGGGGTGCGCTGCTGATTCCTGTCGGCGTAGTCGGAAGAGGCCGAGATGTCGATGCTGGCGAAGAGCGGGTAGTGCACCACCTGCACAAACCAGATCAGACCGCACATGGCACAGGAAGCGATCGCCTGAGCCGCAAGAACGCCTTCGTTGAACGTCACGTGGCGGACACCTCTCTCAGTCGCGGGCAGGCGTTGCATCTGCAGCCGCGGCACGGTGAATCTTCCATGCGTGGTAGAGCATCATTCCGAACGGCACCCACCAGATGAGGTCGTTGGTCGGGAGTGTCCAGCCGAATGCCAGGGGCACCTCGCCTTTCGCCACGCCCATGACATACCCCAGCGGCCCGAAGATCTTCCCAAGAAAACCCACGAGCACGATCGGCCAATGGGTGATCGGGTCTCGCGATGCGGCCAGGTAGCCGATGCCGTAGACGCCGACGATCATGCCGACGCACTGCCAGATGAATGGGTAATTTGGCCGGTCCATCCCGGTCAGGTCGAAAAGCCAGCCGGCATAGAGCACGGTCAGGCTGCCCCAGAGCAGATTGTAGATTCCTGCTGCAACCAGCCAGCGGGACATCCAGAGCGGCGACGAAGGGGTGGTGTGTGGAGCGTTCATAGGCATGGTTTGTAGGCCTTCCGAGGCCTTCTGACCAGTCTCCAAACGGTTGCAGCCCGGTCTGACCTTCGACGCCGGACGGGATGTCAGGGTGAGCGGCCGCGAGCCGCGGCAGCTGCTTGGGGCTTGCAGGAGTCCCGCGCGGGCGTTCCTCGCGGAAGACATTGGACTCGCCGCCATGGCCGTTCGAAGAATGCCCCACAGAGCCCCCACGATTCCGGAGAAGAACATGCCCATGTCCAGAAGCACATCGTGGGCACGGAGGCCATTGCCGTGGATGCATGTCCTGTTCATCGGCATGCTGCTGGCCGGCGTCGGCAACGGGGACGCAACGGCTGCCGACCCGCTCTGCATCCGAGTCGAACTTTTTGTCAATGGCCGGGACGACTCCACCGAACAGACCATCACCACGGTCCGCGGCGTGACTTTAGGCTGGCGGGGAATCGTGCTGTCGGTACGCGACATCGCAGCAGTGGACGCCGACCGCCGTCAGGTTGAGGTGCTGGCAGCCAGGCACGGGCTTGCGCTCAACAGCCTTCCGTGGATTCGCGCCTGCAACGCGGTAGCGCCGCTTCCCACGGACGATGTGCCGAAGCTCACGCGGGCGATCGGATCCCTGCTGGAGATTGAACTATTCACCCGTCAGGGATGTGTCCGTTGCACGAAGGCCAAGGAGTGGCTCCCGGAACTGGCTGCCCGCTACCCGGGATTGCGTGTGGCCCAGCTCGATCTCACCGCCGACGCGACGGCTCGAGAGTACCTCTCGGGACTCGTGCGGAAACACGGCACAGCCGCGGCCAGCGTGCCCGTCTTTCATGTCGGAGGCCAGCTGGTCGTGGGGTTCGACCGGCCGGAGACCACCGGCAGGCGGATCGAGGGCATCCTGTCGGCGGCGAGTTGCCCGTGCCCGCCTCCGCATGATCCACCGGTGGGCCGGGGAGAACGGCGGGTGCGACCGAGTCAGGCACGGTTCATTCTCGTAGCAGCAGGGAGCGAAACCGTCGAACCAGGCAGTCAGGCCCTGATTCCGGAGGCCGACAGCGGGTCGATCCAACTTGCAGAGCCGGTTGAAGAGGATGACGGCATCGACCTGCCGCTCTTCGGCCGCGTGAGCAGCCGCGGCCTTGGCATGCCACTCTTCACGACGGTCGTGGGCCTGGTCGATGGATTCAATCCCTGTGCGATGTGGGTGCTGATCTTTCTCCTGTCGATTCTCGTGAACCTTCAGGATCGGACGAAGATTCTCGCGATCGCGGGCACGTTTGTGCTGGTCAGCGGACTTGCCTATTTCGCATTCATGGCAGCCTGGCTGAACGTCTTTGAGTTCATCGGCATGCTCCGGCCCGTGCAGGTTGCCCTTGCGACGACGGCGATCGTGATCGGCTGCATTCACGTCAAAGATTTTTTCGCCTATGGCAGGGGGCCGTCGCTTTCCATACCGGAGGCGGCCAAGCCGGGCATTTATGACCGTGTGCGACGGATTGTCATGGCTGAGAATCTGCTCGCCGCCGTGGCGGGCGCTTTCGTGCTTGCCGTGCTTGTCAATGTCGTCGAGCTTCTCTGCACGGCCGGTCTGCCGGCACTCTACACGAGCATTCTCTCGCGGCAGGGCTATGGCCTAGCCGGCCGTTACGGGTATCTCGCGCTCTACATCGCCGCCTACATGTTCGATGATGCGTTGATGGTGGGCATCATGACGGCGACCTTAAGCCGGCGGCGGCTGCAGCAGTCGGAGGGCCGCTGGCTCAAGCTCGTCAGTGGCGCAGTCATCCTGCTGCTCGGCCTCGTCATGCTCTTCCGGCCTGATCTGCTCGAATAGCCCGGGGAGGAATGGGACGGCCAACACCACTCTGCAAGCGTCTGATGGGCGACGAGCGGTCGATTGGGTGTGGCTCTGGGCCCCTCTCGGCAGGGCTGGCTGTTTGGTAACCGCGGCCTCCCTCCTAACGACCATTTGCCGTCTGCGGGCCGTCTCATCCATTCAACACGTCCACCACACCGCCTCGGGATGAACAGGGGCCGAAGATGGTGCGATTCCTTGACGGTGTACCCTTAGTTGTGTAGTGTTGAACACTACTTTTGTCCGGAGGCAATTATGAAGACTATTTCCGCAGCCGACGCGAACCGACATTTTTCTCGCTTGCTCCGCGAAGTAGCTCAGGGAGAGCATGTCACTGTCGTCTCGCGTGGCAGGCCCGTTGCGACCATCGTGCCGGTTCGCGGAAGCGGTCGAGAGCGGCAGTCGGCGAAACGCATACTGCTTGAGCGGTTACGAGGACAACCCGTGGTCGGGGCCCGCTGCTGGACCCGCGACGAACTCTACGAAAACTGACCATGCGAGTCGCCATCGACACCAACGTTCTCGCGTACGCCGAGGGGGTCGGGGATGAGGACCGGTGTCGCGTTGCCATCAGCCTCATTGAGCGCTTGCCCGAGCCGGCGGTTATGCTGCCGGCGCAGGTGCTTGGTGAGTTGATGCTGGTCCTGTCGCGAAAAGCGGGGCGGACTCGTGAGGCCGCCCGCGACGCCGTGCTCGGCTGGGCCGATTCGTTTGACGTCATCGACTCGACATGGGCGTCGTTCCAGTCGGCGTTCGATCTTTCCGTGAATCACGAGTTTCGAATGTGGGACGCGCTTGTGATGGCGGTCGCTGCCGAAAATCGCTGTCGCATCGTGCTGAGTGAAGACCTTCAGCATGGTTTCACATGGCGCGGCGTGACGATCGTCGATCCGTTCCTGCCGGATGAGTCGCCCCTGCTCGCGGCCATTCTCTCGCAGGATGCCTGACGACGATTGTGGAATCGCGGGTTGACGAAGACGCTTCGGTACCGCGGATTCATGGCTTTCCCCCCAGGCATCAGTCTGCGGCACAAGAAAACGACGAGACGCTCTACCAACTGGCGATGCCGCGGCTCTTGAGGGTCGCCTTCGACGGCGAAGCGTCGCCTTCGACAGCTGAGCGTTGCATACGAGGCCGCCGCACTGGTCGATCGGCTGATGCGGGCCGTGACCGGATCGACGAAACTCACCCATCATCTGAAATGCGAAAAGCTAGGGTTTCCCAGTGCTTTTCAAGTACGCCCGGCTGGACTCGAACCAGCGGGCTGGCTTTTCGGCGTCGCGATCCCTTCGGGCCTCGCTCCGCCACTGGATCCCCAATTCAGTACGCCCGGCTGGACTCGAACCAGCGACCCTGGGATTAGAAATCCCATGCTCTATCCACCTGAGCTACGGGCGCGTGTCTCTCAGCCCATTTTCTACCACGGAGGCGAGGGGAGCGCAAAAGGGGATGCCGTCTGACGCGTTCTATCGGGCATCTGCGGTCGCGTGGCCTTTCGGCCGAATGTTTGACGTGGGCGGAAGTTGAAATGAGGATTTCACCACTTGATGCGACTCCCCCGTACCGATGTCGCCAGCCCTGACACCCTCCGCAGGGCACGAGCCCGTGAGCATGCCCCGCATCCCGTTGAAGATTCTGTCGCTCGTACGAGCGAAACCAGCTTTTGCGCGGCGATCTGTTCGCCTTTAGCAATCGCATGCTCTATCCACCTGAGCTCCGGGCGTGCAAGGGTTTTAAGTGCGTGGGAGGGGGTGTTGCCATGCGATTGGCTCTCATCGCTCCGCTCGAAAGCCTCCCAGCAGGTATCAGTCTTCTGGTCGGCGTGTACCTTCGTCGCAAGCGACTCGATACGCCGATCGCAGCCGAGCGCAGGCAGGAATCGCCATTGCCAATCCGCGACAACACTGCCCATCATGCAGAAGCAGTCGTGACAACGCCTTCAAATACGAGCCGTCGTGATCGATGTTAGACCCGCCACCGTTGAGACACAGTATGAATGTTGTCTCCATAACCTTTATGAATCAACTGTTCCGCAGCGTTGTTCTTTATCTGGTTGTGGCCGTGGCCTTCGGGCACACCGCACGCAGCCACGGGCCGGCTGACAAAGGCACCGTTTCACAACCAGATGTTGTTGTTGGGGCGCGGGTATCGATCGAAAAACTGACGCTTGCAAGCGTGGATGGCTCGCCTCACAGCTTTCAGGATCTCCTCGGCGACGGCCAAGCGGTCTGCTATACGTTTCTCTATCCGGGTTGCCCGTTGGCGCAGATCTATTCTCCGGTGCTCAACTCGCTCGCTGCTGAGTTTGGCAAACAGGGCGTGACGTTTGTGGGGGTGATCTGCGAATCCGAGGCGATCAAGGACCTGGATGCCTACAAGAAAGAATTTAGTATTTCGTTTCCAATATTACTGGATACCAGTTTTGATGTGGCAGCTCTGCTTGACGCCACAATGACCCCCGAGGCGTTTCTGGTGGGTCGCGATGGCACCGTTGCCTACGCCGGACGGATCGACAGCCGCTACAAAGAGAGGGGCGTGAAGTCGCCGGCAAAAGTCCGTGACGATCTTCGTGAAGCCATCCTGGATCTGCTTGCCGGAAAGCCGGTGCGAGTCTCGCGGCTTGCCGCCGGCGGCTGTCCGCTGGATCGGCCTGAGGTGCCGCAACCGAATGAGGCTTCCGTTCAGAATACCAAGACGCCAACCGTCGAAGCCGTGACGTTCTACCGCGATGTGCTGCCCATTCTCCATGAGCATTGCCAGCGGTGTCATAGCCCCGGTCAGGTCGGTCCGTTCGAACTCTTAAGCTACGAAGATGCGTGCGACTGGATGGATACGGCACTCGAGGAAATCGACGCCAGTCGAATGCCGCCGGCGCAGGTCGAAAGCGATTTGGAACTCTCCGGCACGCCTCCGCCGAGCCCTGCAGACGTGGCAATGCTTCGGCAGTGGGTAGCCTCCGAGAAGCCGCGGGGAAATCCCGACGATGCGCCAGCCTTGGCTCCGCTGCCCGACTATGGTGTATTTGAAGAGATCCTTGGGCCGCCCGACATTGTTATCGATCTGCCCTCCGTCGCGCAGCTGGGGCCGCAGGGCGACGACATCTACCGCAATTTTATTTTTCCGCTCAACAGGCCGGATGATCTCCGTGTCCGCGCCATACAACTTCTTCCGGGCAACCGGGCCATCGTGCACCACGCGCTGATTGGGTATTTGGACAGCGCCACCTGCGTGCAGGCGGTGAAGGACCACGGTGGTCGGGATGGAATGTCGAATCCGCTCGATCAGATGCCGGGGTTTTGGGACAAGATGGGAGCCGGCTTCAAGGTGCCGCCAGTCCGGGCAGACGGTGTCCCGCGTACGTCGTTCGTCTCCGGCTACGTTCCTGGCAATCGCTCGATGATCTGTCCGGAGGACGTGGATGTCATCATTCCAGCCGGAAGCGACATCATTGCCCAGATGCACTACCACCGTACGGGCAAGCTCGAAACCGATTCCTCGCAAATCGGTCTTTGGATCGACAAAGATCCGCCCGCTGTGACGAAGAAGATGATGACCCTGGTGTTTCTCTTCGGCAGCTTTCAGTCGATACCCGCCGGCGTGAAAGACTATCGCGTAACGGGCCGCTACACCCTCGAACACGACGCCGCGTTTGTCGGTGCCGCGCCGCACGCCCACAGTCTGGCCATGTGGATGAGCATACAGGCGACGTTACCGGGACAGACCAAGCCGATTCTGCTCATACGGAATCCAAAGTGGGATTTCAATTGGCAGTCTGCTTCGTGGCTAAAGGAGCCGTTGCATCTTCCCAAGGGAACGGTCATTGAGGCGGAGGTTTCCTACAACAATACCGCCGACAATCCGCACAATCCGTACGACCCACCGCAGACAGTGTGGCTGGGGGAATCGACGTTTGACGAAATGCTGTTGCCGATGCTGCTGTTGGCGTCCGACAGGCCGCTCGACCCAGAGTCAAAGTCATTTGTACTGTTCAACATGGCAATGGCTCGCAGCGAATTTCTGCGGCGACTCGTTGAGCATAACTATCGATATCGTCGCAGGCCCGATGGCACCGTCGCGATTGACCCCAGTTACCATAAAGAAAAGCACCCGCAGTCGATCGAGGATGCCAAGAAGAAATGAATACCAGCACAGATGGATTGGCGATTGTGGCCGAAGCCCTCGGGGTGTCTGTACAAAATGGCAATCGTGACAAAACACTCCTCGACGGCATCACGTTTACGGTTGAGCCGGGCGAATTTATCTGCGTGCTTGGGCCCAGCGGCGCAGGAAAAACGACGCTCGTGCGGGTGCTTCTCGGCCTTACGCAGCCCACGACCGGAACGATCTCCATCGGCGGATTGGCTCCGACTCGCGACGCCGACTCGCTCCGCGGACAGGTGGGCTACGTGCCTCAACAAGACATTATCCCGGCATCGCTGCCATGCGAACGAGCATTTTATTACGCAGCTAAGATCCGGCTGCCCACAGACACTCCAGCTGACGACGTTCAGCGAGCCATCGATCGAGTTGTCGATGACGTGCGACTTGAGCACGTGCGGCACACGCCGGTGGGCATTCTGTCCGGGGGCGAAATCAAGCGAGGGAGCCTCGCCGTCGAGCTCCTCTCCAAGCCGGGCCTTTTGATCGTGGACGAGGCCACCAGCAGCCTCGACCCAGCCAGCGAAGCCAGGATCATGAATCTTTTAGCCGATCGCGCGCGGGCGGGCATGACGGTATTCTGCATCACGCACCATCTCGACAACGTCGATCGCGCAGACAAAATCATGATCCTTGGTCACGGACGCGTGCTCTGGATTGGCTCGCGAGTGGAATCGCTCGGGCACTTCGAAGTCAGTCGACTGTCGGACGTGTATCTGGCGATCGAAGACAAGCCGGCCGAATACTGGGCAAACAAATGGACCCAGCGGCAGGCTGAAAACGCCCTGGCGCAGTCGCTGACGCCATCGCAATCAAGTGGGCCACCTCAGACGGCCACACACAGTCTGGCCGAGATGAAAGCCGTGCACAGCCGTCCGCCCCGTGGGTTTCAGCAGTTTGGCACGCTCTTGGGCCGTGGTCTGGAAGTGATTCTGCGCGATCGTCTAGCGATAGCCACGCTTCTGCTTTTGCCAGTAGCCATGGCCGGTCTGATTCTGCTCTGTTTTTACTTCACTGATTTTCACCGACCTGTGGCGGTGACGCGATTTCTGGATCCCAATGAAAAAGATGTGCTGGC
>JBIIFB010000042.1:0-22507 GCA_044237545.1 Pirellulales bacterium | reverse complement strand
GCCATCTCCTCTGGTGGTTTGAGCGGGGCGACAATCCCCAGTCGTTTCCGCCTCAGTATCCCAAGGGCGTATGGGAGGCTATCTGGTGGATCGCCTCCACGGTCGTGGCCGGTGGCTGCGACAACAAGCATGTGGCCACCGCGCTTGGCCGTGCGATCGCCTTTACTTGGATGGTGGGTGGGATCGTGCTTTTGGCTGCCTTCACCAGCATGCTCACCGCCACGCTCACGGCGGAACAGGTGACGGGAACGATCCATGGCCCCCGAGATCTCGCGGGCCGCACGGTCGGCTGTCAGGAGATGGCCGTAAGCGTGAAGATCGTGCGGCAGCGGGGCGGCTTTCCGCAGGAGTTCTCCTCACTCAACGATGCCTTCGAGGCGCTCACCCTCGGCATGGTGGAGGCGGTGTTGGGCGAGAATCAGCAGCTGATGTTTCTGGCCAACCAGCCCAACTTCAAGAGCATGAAACTGGTGGGACCGATGTTTGAGTCGTTCGACTACGGTCTCGGCCTCCCCAGCGGCAGCCCGAGCCGTGAGCGATTCAACATGGCGATCCTCCAGATGCGGGAGGACGGCTCGCTCGATCGTATCCGTGAGCAATGGCTCGGCAGTCACGACTAGCGTGTGTCAACGCACAGCAGCCTGCGATGCGTCCGTGGCGTCAGCTCGCCGCCCTTTCTCTTCGTGGCGGCAAGTTTTTAACGTGGCAGGGATTTGACGAAGCCCTTTCCGCCATCATCCATTCCTCCCACCGTTGTCGCGAAGCGCCGCCCTCTTCGTGGCGGCAAGTTTTCAACTTGTCCGGGAGTTGACGAAGCCCCTTTCCACCGCCATCCATTCTCCCCACCGGTTTCGTGAAGCGCCGCCGGGCCGGCAGAAGTCTCCTTCGCGGGGACTTTCGCCGTGGGGTGTATTGGTAGTGCCGGCCTCTGGGGGGCGAAATTCCAACGCTTTTTCGAGCTTCAGCCGATCCCGGCTCGCCGTCCTTCCCTCTTCGTGGCGGCAAGTTTTCAACTTGTCCGGGAGTTGACGAAGCCCCTTTCCACCGCCATCCATTCTCCCCACCGTTGTCGCGAAGCGCCGCCGGGCCGGCAGAAGTCTCCTTCGCGGGGACTTTCGCCGTGGGGTGTATTGGTGGTGCCGACCTCTGGGGGGCGAAATTCCAACGCTTTTTCGAGCTTCCGCCGATCCCGGCTCGCCGTCCTTTCTTTTTCGTGGCGGCAAGTTTTCAACTTGTCCGGGAGTTGACGAAGCCGGTGCTGACGGGCCGCCGATCCTGTGGAGCTCGCCGTCAGGCGAAGAGCGGCCTGACCGGCTTGGCCGGCTCGACACCAGTGAGCTTCGAATCGAGTCCCTGGTACTCGACCGTAAACTTTCCGTGGTCGATGCCCAAAAGGTGAAGCATCGTGGCGTGCAGGTCGCGAACATGCACAACGTCCTGAACGGCGTTGTAACCGAAGTCGTCCGTGGCACCGTGGGTGATGCCTCCTTTGATGCCGCCGCCGGCGAGCACCATGCTGAATCCCTTGATGTGATGATCGCGGCCGATGCCCTTGTCTTTGCCCTGTCCCATCGGCGTGCGGCCAAATTCACCGCCGATCAGGACGAGCGTCTCGTCAAGCATGCCCCGGCGTTCGAGGTCGATGAGCAGCGCTGCCGCCGCACGGTCGGTGGGCGGGCAGATCTCGTTCATGTAGGGCTCGATGCCGCCGTGGTGATCCCAGTCGCTGTGGTAGAGGTGCACGAAACGCACCCCGCGCTCGACGAGCCGGCGGGCCATCAGGCAATTGGTGCCGACGGTCGCCTTGCCCGGCTCCGCGCCGTACAGGGCGAGCGTCTCGGCGGACTCACCCGAGAGATCGGCGAGCTTCGGCACGCTCGTCTGCATGCGGAAGGCGAGTTCATATTGCTTCACGCGGGTCGCGATCTCGGGATCGGCGAGCGACGCGAGCCGATGATTCTCCAGAGCCGCCACCGTGTCGATCAGGTCGCGTTGGTGGGCCGACGACACACCGGGTGGATTCTGCACGTAGTGCACCGGAGCCCCGGATGTCGCGAACTCGACGCCCTGAAACTGCCCTGGCAGAAAGCCCGAATGCCATTGCCTCGCCGCAATCGGCTGCGGATTGCGGCCCATCTTGCTCGTCATCACGATGAACCCGGGCAGGTCGTCGGCCTCGCTGCCGAGACCGTAGGTGACCCATGCCCCCATACTGGGCCGGCCCGACAGGGCCGTGCCGCAGTTGATGAAGGTATGAGCCGGATCATGGTTGATCTGCTCGGTCACCATCGACCGCACGACCGCAAACCTGTCGGCGCGGCTGCCCAGCAGCGGAAAATAATCGCTCACCTCCGTCCCTGAGCTGCCGTATCGCGAGAACGGCTTGCGGGGGCCGAGGCAGATGAGCTTCTGACCCTGCAACTGTGCGATCGGCTGGCCGGCCGTGACGCTTTCGGGCATCGGCTGGCCGTCGAGCTTGGCGAGCATCGGTTTCGAGTCGAAGGTTTCCAGATGGCTCGGGCCGCCGGCAAGGCAGAGGAAGATCACCGCCTTGGCCCGCGGCGGATGATGGAGCGGATAGACCGCGCCCCGGTGCTGTTCCGCCAGACCGGCGGCAGCGGTGGCGCTCGAGACCGCCGCGCCAAGCCCGTCTCGAGCCAGCAGACCAGAGAGCGCTGCGCCGCCGAGCGACAGGCCCGAGCGGGCGAGGAACGTGCGGCGCTGGATCGTGTCGAAGTCACTCATCGTTCGATCCTGGCTTTCCAGAGGCTCTGTTCCGGGATAGTTGTCCGGGATGCGTTGCGGGGATGCGGGTGTCAGCAGCTCAGTCGCAGTATCTGGCTCTCAGTATCTGGCTATCGCTTCGTGGAGATTGAGCACGGCGCGGGCGGCCGAAGTCCAGGCGGCCAGTTCGGCTTCGTCCAACGACATGTCGCGGGGCGAGATACCAACGGAGAGAAGCTGGCCCGCCGCCTGCGGTTCGGCCTTGAACTCGTCACGCCGCCGTGCGAGGAGGCCCTTCACGAGCGCGAGTTCGTCGGCGTCGGGTGCACGCGAGAGCGTCTGCCGCCAGAGGAACACGACCCGGTCGTCGTCTGTGGTGCCGCCCGTGGTGATCGCGAGTTCGGCAAGCTTTCTCGCCGCCTCAAGAAAGGTCGGATCGTTGAGCAGCACGAGCGCCGCTTTCGGTGTGTTCGACTTCATCCGCGCGGCGGTGCATTCCTCGCGGGTGGGGGCATCGAACGCCAGCAGTTGGGGATGAAGAAACATTCGCTGCCAGTGCACATACAGACCGCGACGCCACTGGCGGCCGTCCGCATCGACCTTGTATTCCCGCTGCGGGAAATTCAGGTGCCGGTAGTAGCCCGCGGGCTGGTAGGGATGGACGCTGGCGCCCCCGAGTTGTTCCACAAGCAGCCCGCTGGCGAAGAGCGCCGTATCGCGGACGCCCTCAGCCGGCAGCCGCCAGCGGCCCTGCCGGGCGAGCAGGCGGTTGTCGGGATCGCGGGCCAGCAGCGCGTCGGTTGCGATCGACGACATCCGGTAGGCATGGCTCGTCACGATCGTGCGGATGAGCTTCCTCAGATCCCAGTCGGCGGCAAACTCCACCGCCAGCCGGTCGAGCAGTTCGGGATGATCCGGCAGTTCCCCTTGGCCACCGAAATCACCGGTGCTGCGGCAGAGGCCGGCACCGAAGAAGATCGCCCAGATGCGGTTGGCCATCACACGCGCGGTGAGCTCTCCCGCGCCGCCGGCCGCGACGGGTGTGATCAGCCAATGGGCGAGGTCGGCCCGCGTGCCGCGGGACTTCGTGTCGAGCGAGCCGAGAAACGCTGGAATCGCCGGTTCGACGAGCGGGCCGGTCTCGTCCATCCAGTTGCCGCGTGGCAGGACGCGGACCTCGCGTGCCGCTTTCAGGGCCCGCGTGATCATCAGGGTGCGATCGAGCTTGTTTCGTTCAGACTTGAGTCTGTCGAGTTCGATCCGGCTGGCGACCATCTCGGCGGGCTCGGGTTCGAGGGGCTGGGCCCGCGGTGGCAGGATGAGCTGAGGGAGCTGGGTATCGAGCGAGTGGATTCGGGCGTCCAGGTCGGCCGCCTCCGCGCGGTCGAACGGTCCGACGACCGTGACCTCCGGATCACGCCGGGTCGGCAGGCCGTTCGTGCCGTTTTTGAAATGGCTCTCGTCGTCGACGTCGGCGAAGAAGGCCCCCAGTGTGTGGAAGTCCTTCGCGGTATACGGATCGTATTTGTGGTCGTGGCACTGGGCGCAGCCCACGGTCGCCCCCATCCACACGCCCGACACGTTGCGGATCCTGTCGGCCTGGTAGATCGCGCGATACTCCTTCGCCTGAAGGCCACCCTCGTGGGTCGTCTGCAGCAGCCGGTTGTATGCACTCGCCAGCATCGGATCGTCGGCATGCTCGCCGCTCGCCCGACCGACGAGATCACCCGCCAGTTGCAGCATGGTGAACCGGTTGAAAGGCACATTGTCGAGGAAGGCCCTGATCACCCAGTCGCGGAAGGGGGAAACGTTGTGGTCCTGATCGCCGTGGTAGCCGACGGTATCGGCGTAGCGGACGAGATCCAGCCACCAGGCGGCCAACCGCTCCGCATGCCGGGGCGATGCGAGGAGCCGGTCGACCAGGTGCTCGTAACGGTCGGACCGGGAGTCGGCACAGTAGGCCTCGACCTCGGCTGACGACGGCGGGAGGCCCGTAAGATCGAACGTCAATCGTCGCACGAGCGTCACCGGATCGGCGTCGGCCGCTGGTTCGAGCCCTTCCGATTCGATCCGTCCGAGGATGAATGCGTCGATCCAGTTGGCCGGCCATGCGGTCTGCCTGATCGGCGGAGGGGCGTGGTTTCTTGGCGGGACGTAGGCCCAGTGTGGCGAATAGGGTGCCCCGGCCGCGATCCACCGGGCGAGTGTCTCCTTTTGGACACCCGAGAGCACGTGGTTGCTCTCCGGCGGCGGCATGATCGTGTCGGGATCGGTCTCATGCAGGCGGGCAATCAGTTCGCTTTCGTCTGGCCGCCCCGGCACGATGGCCCGTGCGCCCGAGTCGAGTTCGGCGGTTGCCGCATCGCGGTCGTCGAGCCGGAGGCCGCCGCGGCGGTCGTGCTCGTCGGGGCCATGACAGGCAAAGCAGTTGTGGGACAGGATCGGCCGAATGTCCCGGGTGAAGTCGGGCGTTTTCTCCGCCCCGGAGACCGCCAGCGTCTCCCCCCAGAAGGAGAGGCAGCACCATGTCAGCCAAGCCACCAAAGAAACCGGTATCCGACCCGCCACACAAGCTGGCCTGAGGGCGGTCCTGACGGCAAACAATGCGGGAACGCCGTGGGGTGAAGGGGGCCCGCAGAGGTGTGGCATGGCTGCGGCATTCCAGAGGCACTGAGGCATGCAGGAGCAAACTTGACGCAATTGTAGTCCGCATCCGGGCGGGGGGGCGCCGCAATTTGCTCGTTGACGGTGCCAGCCTGGGCAACTAGATTCTGGCGAGTTTGCCGTGTAAATCCGGCGGCGTTTTGCCCCATGGCAGCCAGACTCCGGTTTTTGCTCCGGTTTCGGGATGCCAACTCCCATTGCTCGACACGATAGCCCGCTTCCTCGCTACGCCCGCTTCCTCGCTACGAAAGGTTTCGACCAGCCAATGGCCACCACTCTCGGAAAGAAGTCCTCCAAGCCCGCGATCACCAAAAGCGGGAAGCAGAGCGGCAAGCCTGGCAAGATGATCTATTACTTCGGCGCGAAAAAATGCGACGGCGACGGCACGATGAAGGCTCTCCTCGGTGGCAAGGGGGCGAACCTCGCCCAGATGACCAAGATCGGCCTGCCGGTGCCCGCGGGCTTCACGATCACGACGCAGGTCTGCATCGATTACTACCACTCCGGCAAGAAGTTTCCCAAGGGGCTCGAAGAGGAGATCGCTTCGTTCGTGAAGCTCCTGGAAAAGGAGACCGGCAAGAAGTTCGGCGATGGGTCGAACGCGTTGCTGCTGAGCGTCCGGTCGGGTGCCCGGGACAGCATGCCGGGCATGATGGACACGATTCTGAACCTCGGCCTCAATGACGAGACTGTGAAGGGGCTGGCTGCGGCTACCGGCAACCCGCGTTTCGCCTACGACTCGTATCGGCGGTTCATCCAGATGTATGGGGACGTCGTGATGGGCGTGCAGAAACGGCACGAAAACGAGCACGACCCGTTCGAAGAAGTGATGGAGAAGCTGAAGCACGAGCTTCATGTTCACGACGATACCGACCTCACCGATGACCATCTCCGCGAGCTGATCAAGCGGTATCTGACACTGATCAAGCAGCGGACCGGCAAGGGTTTCCCGCAGGATCCGTTCACCCAGCTTCTGGGGGCCGTGGGCTCTGTGTTCGGCAGCTGGATGAACGAGCGGGCGATTCTCTACCGTCGCAAGTACAAGATCCCCGACGAGTGGGGCACAGCCGTCAACGTCCAGAGCATGGTGTTTGGCAACATGGGTGACGACTGCGCCACCGGCGTCGCGTTCACCCGCGATCCGGCCACCGGCGAAGACGTTTTCTACGGCGAATACCTCGTGAATGCCCAGGGCGAGGATGTGGTCGCCGGCGTGCGAACGCCCAAGCCCGTGGCCGAAATGGCACACGACACGATGTTCTCGGGAACCTACAAGCAGCTTGAGAAGGTCCGCGAGCGGCTGGAGAAAAAATTCGGCGACGTGCAGGACTTCGAGTTCACTGTCGAGAAGAAGAAGCTCTACATGCTGCAGACGCGGCACGGCAAGCGGACGGCACTCGCCTACGTGAAAATCGCGCACGACATGGTGAAGCAGAAGCTGATGACGCCCGAGCATGCCATCCAATCGGCCGATCCCGACGCCCTGTCGCAGCTTCTGGCCCCGATCTTCGACCGGGCGGACTATGCCGCCGCCAAGAAGGCCGGCCGGCTGCTCACAACCGGCCTTCCTGCCGGCCCGGGCGCGGCCACCGGCCAGCTCGTCTTCACCGCCGCCAAGGCGGAGCAGTTGGCCCATGCGGGCAAGAAGGTGGTACTGGCACGGGTCGAGACGAGCCCCGAGGATCTCCGCGGCATGATCGCGGCCGAGGGCATCCTCACCAGCCGCGGTGGCGTCTCGAGCCATGCGGCGCTGGTGGCCCGCCAGATGGGCAAAGTATGCGTCGCGGGTGCCGGAGAGATTCAGATCGACTATGCCAAGGGCACGCTCACCTGTGCTGGTGAGAAGCTCAAGGAGGGGGATGCGATCTCGATCAACGGCAGCACCGGCGAGGTGTTTTCCGGTGCCATCAAGACCGCCGACAGCGAACTGTTGCAGGTGCTCATCGCCAACACGATGAAGCCCGAAAACTCGGACGTCTATCAGTATTATGCGTTCATCATGAAGCTGGCCGACAAGTACCGGAAACTCGGCCTGCGGACGAATGCCGACACGCCTGAGCAGGTCAGACACGCGATTGCGTTTGGTGCCGAAGGCATTGGCCTCACGCGGACCGAGCATATGTTTTTCGAGGGCGATCGCATCGATGCGATGCGGGAGATGATTCTGGCGGAGACCGAGGAGGCTCGCCGGGCTGCCCTGGGCAAGCTCCTGCCCTACCAGCGTGACGACTTCGAGGGCATTTTCAGGGCGTTGGACGGCCGTCCCGCCACGATCCGGCTGCTTGATCCCCCGCTCCATGAGTTCGTGCCCCACGACGCCAAGGCGCAGGCCGACCTCGCCAAGAAGCTCAAGCTGTCGCCGGAGAAGGTCGCGGCCCGGGTCGCTTCCCTCCACGAGTTCAACCCGATGCTCGGCCATCGGGGCTGCCGGCTGGGTATCAGCTATCCCGAAATCTCCGAGATGCAGGTCCGTGCGATTTTCGAGGCGGCTGCCAAGGTGCAGAAGTCTGGCGGCAAGGTGAAGCCGGAGATCATGATCCCGCTCGTCGGCTTCAAGAAGGAGTTCGACAACCAGGTGGAGATCGTGCACGCGGTGGCTGCGAAGGTGCAGAAGGAGACCGGCGAGAAGATCAAGTATCTCGTAGGCACGATGATCGAGATCCCCCGCGGAGCCCTGACGGCCGACGAGATCGCCGAGACGGCCGAGTTTTTCAGCTTCGGGACGAACGACCTGACGCAGACCTGCCTCGGCATGAGCCGTGACGATTCGGCCTCGTTCCTGCCACACTACGCGGAACTGGGCATCGTCAAGGCAAATCCGTTTGCGTCGATCGATACGACTGGCGTGGGCCAGTTGATGCAGATCGCCGTGGAGCGAGGCCGCAAGACGCGGAAGGACATCAAGCTGGGCATCTGCGGCGAGCACGGTGGCGAGCCCCACTCGGTGGTGTTCTGCCACCACATCGGGCTCGACTACGTCAGTTGCTCGCCGTTCCGTCTGCCGGTCGCCCGGCTGGCTGCGGCCCAGGCCGCACTCGGCAAAACCTACTAGCGCACTGCCCGCTCCTCGTAACCTCCGTCCCGTGGCGGTAAGTTTGTAACTTGTCCGTGAGTTGACTCGGGGCCCACTCGACCGCCGTCTACAAGCCCGCCGGGCCGGCAGAAGTCTCCTTCGCGGGGACTTTCGCCGTGGGGCGTGGTGGTGGTGCTGACCCGGGCAGGGCGAAATTCCAACGCTCGTCGAGCTTCAGCCGATCCCGGCTCGCCGTCTTTTCCTCGTGGCCTTCCTCGTGGCCTTCCTTGTGACCGCCCCCCCGTGGCGGCAAGTTTGTAACTTGTCCGTGAGTTGACTCAGGGCCCACTCGACCGCCGTCTACAATCCCGCCGGGCCGCCGTACGCTTGTCGCAACGGGTGGTTTCAGTTCTGCTCTCCGCATGCCGCTCTCGCCTGAAGCCCTGACACTAGCGCCCATTCTTGTGGTCGTTGTTGTGCTCTGGGTGACCGAAGCCCTGCCGCTGGCGGTCACGGCGCTGCTCGGCGCTGTGGCATGCGTGGTGGCGGGAGTGGCGCCGGCGAAGGAAGTGTTTCGGCCCTTTGCCGATCCCCTGATTTTTCTCTTCATCGGCTCGTTTCTGATCGCCGAGGCGATTCGGTTGCACCGCCTCGATCGCCGGCTGGCCTACGGCGTGCTCTCGGTGCCCTGGGTTGGCGAGCGGCCAACGCGGATTCTGGCGGCCGTGGCGTTCGTTTCGGTGCTCATCAGCAGCTTCATCTCCAATACGGTGACGGCGGCCATGATGATGGCGATCGTGACGGGCATCCTCGCCGCGGTGGAGGCCGCATCCCTTGAACATGGCACACCGCCAGCACCGACCTTCGCCACGAGCCTGTTTCTCTGCGTGGCCTTCGCGGCGTCGATCGGAGGGCTGGCCACGCCCATCGGCACGCCGCCGAACCTGATCGGTCTCGCGTTCATCCGCGATCAGGTGGGTGTGACTGTTTCTTTTCTGGGCTGGTGCGCGATCGGATTCCCGCTCGTGAGCGTGATGGCGACAGTGGCGGTCATTGTGCTCACGCGGATGTTTCCTGCGGGCGTCGAGCGGCTCGAGGGCGTCGGCCGCTACGTGGCGGCCGAACGGAAACGGCTCGGCGTGTGGACGGTGGGGCAGAAGTCGGTGGCCATCGCGTTTTCCATCACCGTGGGGCTTTGGGTGCTGCCAGGACTGCTGCTGGTCCTCCTGGGCCCGTCGCACCCGCTGTGCGTCTGGTTTGCCAGACGGCTTCCGGAGGGAGTTGTGGCCCTGATCGGTGCGATCATGCTTTTCCTGCTCCCCGGGGGCCGCGATGAGGAGGGACGCCACAGGCGGGCGCTCGTTTGGCGGGAGACCCGGATCGATTGGGACATCGTGCTGCTCTACGGTGGCGGAATGGCCTTGGGCGAGCTCTGTTTTTCCACCGGGCTCGCCGGGGCCATTGGTCAGTCGATCACCGGATGGATTCCCGGCGGTGCCTGGAGTGGCACGGTGCTCATTGCAGTGGCTACTGTCGTGGCCGTGGTGACGAGCGAATTCACGAGCAACACGGCCAGCGCGAACATGGTCGTGCCGGTGGTGATCGCGTTGGCCCGCGCCACGGACACCGACCCGGTCATGGCGGCGCTCGCGGCGACCTTCGCATCGAGCCTCGGCTTCATGATGCCGGTGAGCACGCCCTGCAATGCCATCGTCTACGGCTCCGGACGAGTGCCGCTGCGGGCGATGATGGCCAGTGGAGCGATCATCGACGTGGCCGGAGCGATCACCGTCACGGCAGGGATCCTGCTGGCATCGCGATTCTGACTGGTGAGCAGGATTCCGGTCCAGATTCCGGTCCGAGGAATCCCCTCGATACCGCGGTCCGGCCGGTGCAGGCATTCCGGCCGGACCGCGTCAGGGGGTCGTCTGCCACGGTCACGCAGGCGTCGCGGCGGGGGGCTTCGAGCGTCGCGGCAGGATGTCGGCCGCTGGTCACGCTGGCAAGGATGGGCCTCGCCCTAGAAGCCTCCCTCGATTGCCGCGCCACACTGCTGGCAGTGGGGCTGCACTGGCGGAACGGGCGACGGCAGGCGGCCCTCCCGGCACAGGGCATGGAGCCTCGGCAGGCAGGGCGGCAGCGTCACGCAGCCGCTGTGCTTCCAGTGAAGCTGCTGGAAGGGGTGGGCCTGGTAGACGTTCGAGCCCCGGCAGCATGGCTGCGGCTCGCCGCACGGGTTGCCCCGCACGTTGCCATGCCATGGCGGCTGCTGCCATGACTGCTGTGGCTGTCCGGTCCTGCACCCGCAGTCTCCCGATTGGCCGCCAATCGCGGCCGATGGCAGCGGCGATTCGGTCACCACCGTTGTCGCCCCGGGCTGGATGTCGCTCAACTGGCCACCGTCGAACGTGCCACCCTCAAGCTGGGCCGCTGCAGCGACTCCGGGCGACGAGGAGGCTGCGAGAATGGCGATGGCAAACAGCAGTGGGCGGGCGATGCGCACGAAACAGGCTCCGAAAACGGCGTCCGAAAGACTCCAAACTCCACAGAGGAAGATTCGTCTTGGAAGGCAGGGTCGGATGAAGACCGGGCAAACAGGTGGGAGTATGACGCCTGGCGCAAAGATTCTGCCGATCGCTTGACACCGACCTGCATCCCGGTAGCATATGCAAAGGGTTTGCATGTGTCGGCAAGTGACCGACGACCAATACCCCGTCCACACACATCATTTTCTTGTCTGTTTTCCCGTGGAGTCATGACCATGAAACGCTCTTCATCCGGATTCCCAGCCCGTGTGCACAAGGTCCTGCCGACGGGCCTCCGGACTGGCTTGCAGGCTGGCCTTCAGGCCGGCTCGCAGAGGGCTTTTACACTCGTCGAACTCCTGGTGGTGATCGCCATCATCGGTACGCTCGTCGGCCTTCTGTTGCCGGCCGTGCAATCCGCCCGGGAGGCGGCCCGCCGCACCCAGTGCACAAACAACCTCAAGCAGGTTGGCCTGGCCCTGCACAACTACCACGACGCCAACAAGAAGTTGCCGGAGGGCTGGCTCTGTGACCCGGCAGGCACGCCACCCGACAATGAGCATGCGGAAGAGGGGAGCGGCTGGGGCTGGGGTTCGCGGATTCTGCCTTTCATGGAGGAAGAAGCCCTCTTCAGGCAGCACATCCAACCGATCCTCAGGTCGGGCTCGATCGCCACGCTTGTGGCATCGACGCCGTCGGTCGTGCAGACGGTGATTCCGGGATTTCTCTGCCCGTCCGATACAGCCGCCGGCAAGCCGACGTTTGAGCCAGGCGATGGGAGCGTCGCGGCCAACGACCATCTAAGCCCCGACAACACGCCCGGCGGAACGACCTACTCGCGGACGAACTACGTGGGCATGTTCGGTTCAAACGGATGGGAGGATGAGCTTGACGAGACGCCACCCGAGTATGGCGAGCCCTACGAAGGCGACGGTATCTTCTTTGCCAATAGTCGGATGCCTTTCAGTCACGTCACCGATGGGCTGAGCAAGACCATCATGGTCGGCGAGCGGGACTCGCGCGTGGGGGGCAGCCTGTGGATTGGCATGGCCGAGGGAATGGCCGAGCCGATCGGTCGTGCCGTGGCCCACGGCCATCATCCTCCGAATGGGAATGCCGACGAACAGCATTTTGGCGACATCTCGAGCCGACACTCGGGCGGTGCCAACGTTGTTTTCGCCGACGGCCACTGCGAGTTTATTGCGGAAGGAGTCGACCTGGATCTCTACCAGAAGATGTGCACGCGGAAGACGCAATAGACCAGCTGCGTCCACTCAATGGGGCCATAAAAGCCCTCGGCGTGAGCCGGGGGATCGGCAGCACGGAACAGGGCATCCCGTCGCTCACGCTCAGGGCTTGTATGAGGCCCGGCAGCACGGAATCCCGTCGCTTACGCTCAGGGCTTTTATACACGCGGCCATAAAAGCCCTCGGCGTAAGCCGGGGGATCGGCCAGCACGGAATAGGGCATCCCGTCGCTCACGCTCAGGGCTTGTATGAAGCCCGGCGGCACGGAATCCCGTCGCTTACGCTCGGGGCTTTTATACACGCGGCCCATAAAAGCCCCGGCGTGCCAACCTCACATAGCAGAGGTGCTGTTCTCAGCCGAAATCCCCGACGGGATTACGAGCGAGGATTATGTGGGAGCCGTATTAGTCGAGGGCCACGTCGTCGACACGGTAGCCCTCGAGCGAATCCCGCGTGGCAATCACGATGATTCCTTCGTTGTCATTACGGTAGCCCCCGATGCCCACGAGCGGGGCGCCGTGGCGATAGCGATCGACCACGCGACCGTCCGCCCACGCAACCGTGACCGAACCGTCCGGGGCGGCGATGAGCCATTGCCGTCTCGGCGTACCGAGCAGATCGGCCCATGCCACCGGCTCGATCGGCCCGTCGCGGTGCACGCCGTCAGGCAGATCGAATTCCCAGCAGTTTGCCGCGGCCGGCCCCAGCCCCACCGCCCTGTTCTTGCCGATGTTCGGGCTGGCCAGCCCCAAAAAGGCCCACCCGCCATTGGGGGCGACCGGCCCGCCAAAGAGCGAGTGGACCGGCGGGCACGCATTCCAACGCTGCTGGAGTTGGCCGAGTGTCGGCTCACTGACCCGCAGGATGTTCGTCCCACCGAGCACCATCGTCACCGGTGCGAGCCGACCACGGCCGTCTGCATAGACGACCCCCCGTGCCCTGCCCTCGACCGGTATGCCCGGCACCGCATCGAGCACGGTGCCGACCGACTGCTCCTGCCAGAGTCGGCGGCCGTCGAGGCTGGCGGCCTGCATACCAACGCTGCCGGAGTAGACGACGGTGATCTCAGGCTCTCCATCATCGTTGAGATCGTCGAGTACGGCGGTCCTGATCCCTTCGTGACGCAGGCTTTCCGAATTGGGATACGCAGCATGCAACCGCCACGCCGCATCGAAAACGAAGACCTGCCGGTCCCCGCGGTGCCCCCCGAGCCACCACCGTGTGCCGCTGGCGTCGACAGCCGTCCTCAGGAAGCCGATGGCGGCGTCCGGCGGAAGGTCGAGTTCATGCCGGGCAATTTCGCGGCCGTTGTGATCGAGCACGACAACGGTCCGCCAGCCGTCGAGGGCGACGATCCTGCTGCCGGCTGAAGTATCGAAGCAGACGACGTTGCCGGGCCTGGCGACCTCTCCTGCCCGCCAGGCTTGTACAAGCTTGAACCGGTCCGGCTGCCGGCGGGCCGCGATCTGTTGTGAAGGCAGTCGTTCCGCCACCTCTGCGTAGGCCTGCGGGTTTCTGTAGCCGCGGCTGATCGCGTCGAGCAGGCTGCTTGGATCGGCATGACAGACTGTCGGCAGCGTTGTCAACGGAATGAGGACCAGAACAAGAGCCTGAACAAGACGCTGAGTAAGACGCTGAAGCTGAGGAAGAACCGAAATACGAACCGGGCTGAATCGCGGCCTCCGAAACCACCTGGATACAGTGTTCATGCAGGGATTATCGTGAAAATACCGCTGCCGCGGCCAGAGCATTCGCGGCCCTCTTCAGGGTATACGGCAGTCGGTACGATGATCCGCGAAAGGTCTGCCCACGGTGAAATGCATCACGCTTGCGTACGGCGCCGAAGAACCCCTTGTGCTGGAGGTGGACGACGATGCGCTCGTGGCCGATTGTCGCGGACCGGCAGGGGTGATCGGCGAGGCCGCCCGAACACTGGTCGCGGGGGCGGTCACCGCGACGACGCTCGGTCCGCCGCTGGAGTTGCATGTGGTGCCGGGCGACCGGGTCGTTATCGGTCTGGCTGGCGATGTGCCGCAGGCGGTCGAGGTCGTGACGGCCGTGGCCGAGCGGCTGATCGCTTCAGGTGTGGAGCCGGCTGATATCACCGTGCTGCACGCTCCTGCGCTCGATGGGGCATCCGCTGGGACATCGCCGCCGCTGGCTATCCCGCCGGGAATGGGCACGGTTGCCGTGTTTGATCCGACGGCCGAGCCGCAGACATCCTATGTTGACGCCGACGAGGCCGGTCGGCCGATCCATCTGGCACGGTTGCTCGTGGATGCCGACGTGGTCGTGGGCGTCGGGAGTTGGGGATGGGATGCGGCGTTTGGCGGCCGTTCGCTCGAGGGCGAACTCTGGCCGACATTCTCGCGGAAGTCGTGTCGGCAGGAACTCGTGCGGGCGCTGGCCAAGCGTGGGAGGAGGGCGCTTGCCCCTTGGAGGATGAGCAATCAGGAGGCCACCTGGCGGCTGGGGATGTGTGCGAGTCTGCGGGTCATCGTGGGCCGGGGTGGAACGCTCGCTGCCGCCGCCTTTGGGCTGCCCGATGGGGTGGCCGAGAATGCGCGGACGTTGGCCGCCGGCTGGAGCCCCTTGGTGAAGGGTGTCGCCCTGACCACGATCGCATCGCTCTCGGATCCCCGGGGCGGGCTTGCCATGTTGCTGCGAGCCGTCTCTGCAGCGGCCCGTGTCACGCATCCCACGGGCACGGTCTGCATCGCGAGCCGGCTGGCGGAACGGCCCGGAGTTATCTTCGCCCGCTGGCGGGAGGGAGCGCCGCTCGAGGCGCTTGTTCGCGAGGCGGTCGGCACGGGCGACCAGGCGCTGATCAACGATGCTTTCCAGACACGGTTTTTCGCCCGCGCGCTTGGCGAACGGCGGCTGGTGCTGCTTTCCGACCTCGACGAGGCCACGGTCGAGGAGTTGGAGCTCGGCTTTGCTGCGAAGCCAGAGGTGGTGGAGCGGCTGGCGCACCGGTCTGACAGCGTTGTTGTGATGCACGAGGCCGATCGGATGCTGCCGCGGGTGATGTAGCCCCGCGCCGGGGCCGATTCAGGCAGAGGTGGACGTCGTGGCCGTGTCGCGGGGAAACCAGTGCTGCGTCCCCAGGCAAAACCGTACCAGCATCAGCATCACGCGCCCAACCCCAGGAGTCCCCCGAGGGCACCGTAGAGCACCAGCATGGTCAGCGAGTTGACGGCCACCATGACGCAGAGGCAAGGTACATAGAAAGGCCGAAGGGAGCTGTGATTCCAAGGGAGGCCAAGGGGGACGGGGCTTGGCGGATGTGGGACGCTGGGCGGCGATTTTTCGCGACATAGCCATCGATGGCGGTTGCGGGCCTCCTCAATCTTAGCCGGGGGCTTGCATTTGCCAGCTCTAGTGCAATACAGTTGCATACGCAAAAGTGTTGCGTATATCGGTAGGGGAGCGGAACCATGCAATCGCTCTGGAACGTCGCCGCCTGGGTGGTGACACACGATTTCTGCCCGTGGGCGAACGCCTGGTGCTACTGGGTCAAAAAGCCGATTGCCATCCTGGCGGTGGCATTCGTGGCGGCGATCGCCTGCGCGGTGTTCGTGAATCCCGTGGCGTTGATCTCCGGCGTCGCGATCCTCGGCGTTATCGGGCTGGGATACGGCTGGCCGGCGGTCTCGATCCGCGGTCTCACAGCCCAGCTTCGTTTTCATGAGCGCCGGGTCTCGGCAGGAGAGTCGGTCCGGGCGAGTGTGTCGGTCCGCAACGTGTGGCCCTGGCCTGTCTGGGGCATTTGCCTCACGGGCGATTTCGGGACGGAGGCGACGATCGCACTCGCCCGGGTCGCAGGCTGTTCGGTGGCTGATTTTTCCTGGGAGTTCGTACCCACCTGTCGCGGTGAGTATCCCCGCACCCCCGTGCGACTTGTCACGGCGTTTCCTTTCGGTCTTCGGGAAGCCAGCTGTGAGGTCGTCGTGGAACGGCCGCTCATCGTGTGGCCCGACATCGTGCCGCTCGGCACGCTGCTGGATGCCGCCGAAACAAGGCCCACAGACGACACGTTCGCCGCCCAGCGGGTCGGGGATTCCGGCGACATGGCCGGGACCCGGCCCTTTCGCAATGGTGACTCGCTGCGACGCGTCCATTGGGCCCAGACCGCCCGCACGGGAGCGATGGTCGTCTGCGAACGCGAATCACCGGTGCTGGCGGCCGTGCGGGTCGTTTTCGATTCCGATCCAGCCGTCCACGATGGGGACGGCACCACAGGCACGCTCGAGTGGTCGATCCGAATCGCCGCCAGCGTGTGTTCGGCCTACCACCGACACAATGCCCGGGTGGAATGTTGTTTTGGACACGAGACGATTCCCGTCGCGCCGGGCCCCGAGGGCCGGCGGTACTTTCTTGACAGGTTGGCGAGATTTCAGCCGTGCCGACACGAGGCCAAGGATTGCCAGCACGAACATGCCGCGCATGTGTGCCGACGCATTCATCATCGCGACTGCGGCGTGTTTCAGATCACGATCACGACGGCTCGCGGCACGGTCAGCCGCACCGAGCACCGGCACGTGCACGGAGATCAACTCTGGATCGTCCTGGATCCGCAGCGCCGCGAGGACCGCCACACGATCGATCCGATGATTTTTCCAGGGCGGGTGATCAGGCTGGCATGGGGGGCCGATCCGCGGGAGTCATTCCGTCAGGCATGGAGGAGTATCTGTCGTGCCGGGTGACATGCCGACACTGAAGCGATCGCGTCCGGCCACTGCCTGGCTGACGATGGTGCTTGCGCTGGTGGCATGCGTGGCGGCAGAAGTAGCCGTTCATGGTTTTCATGGTGTTCAGGGTTTTCCTGGCATGCGTGAGATGCATGGCATGGCCTGGGTGGCCCGCGCCGGTTGGTATGGCGGCCTGATGCTGATCTTCGGATTGGTCACCCTGGGCGTAGCCGAGTTGCTCCGCCGCCGCTATCCCTTGGTGGGGGCGACGCAGCGATCGCGACTGTCGTGGGCATGCGGGATCGTCGTCGTGGGCGTGGCGATAGAGGCCCTTGTGAGGGGGTGCCTCAATGTGCCGATGCTTCTCGACGTCTTGCTCATTGTCATCTTTCGTGACATGGTCATTGCTCTGGCCATGCTCTCCCATCACGAAGATGCGCAGCGGTCCTGCAATGCTCTTGCCACCTTCCTGATCGTCTTCGCCTCCGCCAGCGTCCACGCCCTCTGGATTCAGGGACTTGTCGTCATCTTCTCGCTGGCAGGCGTCTGGTGGCTCATGGGTGCCCACTGGGAGTCACTGCAGCACTCGCTGGAAGCGTCGTCGGATCGCACGCTGCCGCGAAGATGGTTGCTGACCTTGCCGCTGGTACTGCTTGGCATGCTCGTGTGCGTGCCGGTTGCCAGCCGCCAGATCCAAGCGCTGGAGGGTTTTATGCCGACGTCCGGCGGCCGGCGTGATTCGTCGTCCATGGCCCGCAGCGGCATCGGCGACGGGGATGCCCTCGTGGCCGGTCTCGACAATATCCGCAGCTTCGCCCCGATCGAAAACTCGCCCTTCATGAGTTCCCATGAGCAGTCGCTCTACGACATCTACGACGACATGTACAACGAGCCTGTCAGGCAGAAGAAGCAAGAGCGGGCGATCAGCCTGCCACAGCAGACCACCGTGCGGCCGGAAGATCCTTCGATGGCGAAATCGAGCCGGCCTAGCCAGGAGTTTTCCACCGTTCGGAAGTCTGGTACGCCAACCACGCAACGGATTCGTGATCTCGAGACGCGAGCTCTGTTCTATGTGAAGGGCCGCGTGCCGCTCCACCTGAAACTCGAGAGCTTCGATCTCTATGACGGCGTGGACTGGCGTCCTGAGGAACTGTCGGCCGTGTCACCGCAGCTTCATGTCGAGATGGTTCATGGACGGCCTTGGCTGCGAACGGGGGTTACGAACGCCTGTGAGTTTTTTGCGGCTCCGGAAGTGCATGCCATCAAGGTGGTGAATCTCGACACCTGCTGCATTCCTGCCCCCAACGAACTGATGGGCGTGCACATTGACCAGGTGTCGCAAGCCGATTTCTACCGCTGGGTACGGCCGGGAGTGATCGGTATCGACCGGCCGAAACTGCCCGACATGCTGACCGTGCAGGTGCAGTCGCGGCTCGTGGATCCGCGGCTCTTTCCCCGCGCGCGGCCCTATTTCCAAGGCGGCTCCGAACGCTACCGGTCCTCTGGCGACGACTCCCGTTCGGAGCAGATTCGGGTGCTTGCCGAAGCCTGGGTGGCGGGCGTGCCGACCGGCTGGCGACAGATCGAACGGGTTATCGATCGCGTTCGGTCCCAGCACCTGCTCGATCCGGCCGCGACTGCGTCAGCAGAGAGCACGCACAGCGTCGCCGACTTCCTGCTCGTGAAACGCCGCGGCCCCGATTACCTGTTTGCCAGCGCCGCCGTCTGGGCCCTGCGGTCGCTTGGATACACAGCCCGTCTGGCGAGCGGCTTTTACGCGGACTCCCGGCGGTATGACGCCCGTTCCGACCATACGCCCGTGATGCCTGCCGACCTGCACTTCTGGGTGGAAGTGCAGGCGGGCCCGGGCCACTGGATGACCCTCGATCCTACGCCCGGGTATACGGTGCTCACGCCGCCGCTCACCTTCGTGGAGACACTCCTGCAACCGGTCATGGCGATCGGTGGATTCGTCGCGAGTCACCCCTGGCAATCGTTGGCTCTCTGCACCGGTTTCGCCCTGCTCGTCTGGCGGAGAGCGGTGATCGCGGACACGATCGACGAGGCCGTCTGGTTGCTACGACGACGCGGCGATGGACGTGAGGCCGTGGTCAGGACGCTGGGCCTGCTCGAGCGGCGGTGCGCCAGGGCCGGCCTGCCCCGACCGCGGCACGCGACTCCGTCCCGCTGGTTGGCTGAAGTGTCGGAGCGGATGCCCGTGGCCGGGCCGACGATCAGGCCGTTGCCCGACGAGATCACAGCCTTTGTGAGCCTTGCCGACCAGGCGCTCTACTCGCCGGTCTTCCCGGGCAGGAAGACGCACGAGGCCTGTCGCTCGGCGGGACGGATCTGGTCTTGGAAACGCCTCACATCGGCCACGTCCCAAAAACGATTTCCCACGCGGCCGCATGCCGTCAGCCACCAGACCAAGGAGCTTTCGTGACGATTGCCATAAGCCATGACAGGCCAGCCGCCCTCGACCGCGTGGAAGCGGTGCGTGGCCGGCTCAACGAGGTACTCAAGGGCAAGCACGACGTTGTCCAGCACGTGCTGGTCTGCCTACTGGCCCGTGGGCATCTGCTGCTGGAGGATCGGCCCGGCCTCGGCAAGACAACGCTCGCCAAGGCGCTCGCCGACGCGGTCGGTGGCCGCTTTGCCCGCATCCAGTGCACGCCCGACCTGCTGCCGAGCGACATCACCGGCTTCAATATCTTCAACCAGAAGGATCGGGAGTTTGAATTCCGCCGCGGGCCGGTCTTCTCCGACATCCTCCTTGCAGACGAGATCAATCGGGCCACGCCCCGCACCCAGAGCGCACTGCTGGAAGCCATGGCGGAGCGGCAGGTCACGGTCGATGCCGAACGGTTTCCACTCGCAGACAGTTTCTTCGTGATCGCCACCCAGAATCCCCACGAGCAGCACGGAACCTACCCCCTCCCCGAAGCGCAGCTTGACCGCTTCGCCATGAAGCTGGAGATCGGCTATCCGCACCGGGATGATGAAATGGCGATGCTCGCGGCGGCGGTGGCGGATGCCGTCGGGGCCCGCCATGACGGGGATGGTCCGTTGCTCGAGGCCGGCCAGCTGACGGCGATGCAGGCTGCTGTGGCGGCGATACCGGTCGCTCAACCGGTGCGGGACTACCTGGTCAGTCTCGCTGAGTCGACACGGAACCACCCCGACATCCCCGTGGGCGTCAGTCCACGCGGACTGCTGACCTGGCAGCGGGCGGCGCAGGCCTGGGCGTATCTGGCCGGGAGAGATTTCGTGACCCCCGACGACGTGCAGCAGGTGGCAGTGCCCGTGCTTTCCGTGCGGCTGGGGGTGGAACGTGTCGATGCCAGCGGTCTCATCGGCCGGTTGTTGCAGGGTGTGGAGATACCAACATGGTCATGAAGCGGACAATGAACGCGGGGTTGTCGTGGCTACCGATCCTCGGCCTCGTCATCGTCATCGGCCTCGTCATCACGATGGGCGGGGGGTGCGCCGGGCCCGCGGCCGAGCATGAGGCGGAGGAGGCCCATGCTCTGCCGGAGCATCATCCTCGAACGTTTCGCCGCGCTGTCGTCGATATCGGCCATCGCGGCACGGTGCTGACGTCGGGCATGCTCGATGACGCGAGCCGCGAACTCGAGTGTCGCCAGTTGCTGGATATTGTTCGATGGCTGCCGCATTTGGCTGCGGATACCGAGCTGGGTCGACACGACTGGGAGCGGGTCAATCAGGTGGCGGATACCCTTGCCCGCGCACTGGGCTCCTTTCAGGCGGCTGGCCAGCCGGCTCCTGATCGTGATGCCGCGCTGTCGGCAACGCTGAGTGCAGCGATGCAAACGCTGTCAGAAGTCGATTCATCGCTCGAGCCCGACATCCCTGTGGAGAAAACGTCATGACCGAACTTGCGTGGGGCGCCGTGCTGCGGATGATCCAGGCGCTGCTGCAGGGTGCGCCATTCATCTTCACCGGTTTCTGCATTGCCGGAATGCTCAGCCGGCTGATGGGACATGCTGATACGAGACGCCTGTTCGGCTCCAATTCCCTCTCGTCGCTGGCGCAGTCGTGGCTCATCGGAATGCTCCTGCCAGGCTGCTCGTTGGGTGTGATCCCTATCTGCCGGCAGTTGCGTGCCAGTGGGATCGCCATCGGAACGATCTTCGCGTTCGCTCTTTCGAGCCCGCTTTTCGATCCGCTGTCGCTGCTCTACGGCCTCACGCTGTCGAAGCCGTTCACGATTCTGGCATTTGCCTGCTGCTCGCTGGTTGTCGTAACACTCTCCGGGGCGATCTTCGACTGGCTCTATCCCGACACGGAGGTGCATCTGCCCGAGCCCCCCGCCCCGCCGCACGGCATCAAACGCATTCTTGCCATCGGGGTCGAAATGGCCCACGAGACGGTTGGCCGGAGCGCGGGCCTGATCGGCATCGGGATTCTTGGGGTCGGCCTGCTGGCGGTGGTCCTGCCGAGAGGATCGCTGCAGCAATCCATGGCCCATGACAATCCCTGGTCACCGCTCGTCATGACAGGCATCGCGATTCCGGCGTACGCGACACCGATGACGGCCATGGGCCAACTGGGGTCGATGTTTCAGCACGGGAATTCGATCGGGGCTGCGTTCATCCTCCTGACGTTTGGCGCGGGTATGAACCTGGGCCTCGTGGCCTGGATGTGGTTGAACTACGGCTGGCGCAAGCTCGCGGTCTGGTTCGGGCTCATGCTCCTGGTCGTGGTGGGGCTCTCGTATGGCATCGAGCGTCCGCTCTACCCCCGCGACATCGAGCCCGCCGGACACACCCACGCATTCGACGGTTACTGTGCGCCCTTTGCGACCGACAGTACGCCGGCGGTCGGGTATCCCGCGGAGATCATCCGAAAGATACGGCTCGAGACCCAGCCGCATGAATGGTTCGGAGCTGGCGCGATGGCTGTTCTGGCCATAGTCGGCGGTCTGCTCCGTGTCTTTGATCCTTCCCGCCGGATCGATGCCTGGCTGGTCCGTCAGCCTACCCCGTCGAGCGGGCGGACGACGCCACGGTATGACATGGAAGTGCCCGGACCGGTGCTAGCGTTGGTGGGGCTCGCCGGCATTGTGGCCATGAGCGTGGTCGGGTGCTACGCCTACTATCCCACGCCTCGCGAGGCGCTCGAGGAACTCTCAATTGCTCGCGGCGAGGCGGCGTCGGCCGCGATCAGTGGGAATCGCGAGCATGCCCTCCACTGGATCCCGGTCTGTGAAGGATGGAACCGGCGGCTGGTGGTCGGCACGTACCTTCGGCGGTGGAAGGTCAGCGACTACCACCTGATGAAGTCGCGACTCGTGCAGGACCGGCTCGAGGAGTTGGAACACGCCATCGAGGACAACGATGATCCCGAGGAAATCCACGAGCACGCGATCGCCATGTCGCGTGCCTTCATGTTTCTGTCGCAGGCCTATCGGTCGGAACCACTCGAGTGAGTCGGCCTCTGCCTCTCCTCACGGGACGGGCATGGCGCGGCTGCGGAGTGCGGCACGTTCGAGCGGGCCCCACTGCCGCGAATCGCGGCTCCCCGACGGGAAGTCACCGAGCACGAGAAAGGCACCGGGGCCAAGACGCCACTCCACGACGCCGTCGGCGGCCGGACGGTGGAGAAGGTCTCGCCACACCACGA
>JBIIFB010000186.1:0-7018 GCA_044237545.1 Pirellulales bacterium | reverse complement strand
CGACAGGCCGACGTATTCGTCGAGGTGATAGATGGTGACAATGTCCCACGGGATGCCCGCCGTGGAGCCAAGCGCGGCCAGCACCTCGAACTGCGACGAGCCCGTGGCAACCACGAGGGTGGCCGACCCCTTGCGATCGCAGGCCGCCTTGAGGGCCATAGCCGCCTCGGCAGCCGCCGCACCACCCAGGGCTGCCCGATCCTCGCCGACGACAATTTTCATGCAAAACTCCCTGCGAACCGTGTCGATTGCCGTCAGCATATCCAAACGGTGTGGAGCCGGTCGGAGGCCATGGCGCATCGTTCCTATCGCATCGCTACCCTTCAGTGCGGCACCGGGAACGGGCACCTCTCGGCGCCGCCACACCTCCGCAGCCATCACGCCGCGGCGTATTCGTCCAGCAGCGACTCGATCCGAGCGAAGACGTCGGCCATCTGCTCGGCGTCGGGCAGCAGCGTGACCCGGAAATGGTCGCGGTAGGGCACGTTGAAACTCGATCCCGGTGCCACCAGCACGTGCTTCCGCTCCAAGAGATCAAGCGCAAACGCCTGGTCGTCAAACGGCGTCGCACCCCCGCGGAGGCGGTCTGCATGCACCCGGACAAACGCATACAGGGCCCCCTGCGGCGGCACCACCGAGAGGTAGCGGCTCCGCTTCACGGCATCCAGCACCGCGGCGCGGGTCGCGTAGAGCCTGCCGCCTGGCCGCGTGAGATCGAAGATCGACTGGTGTCCGCCGAGCGCTGTCTGCACGGCGTATTGTCCCGGAACATTCGAGCAGAGACGGAGCGACGCAAGCAGCTCCACCGCCTGGATGTAGTCCCGCGCATGCTCCCGCTCGCCGGAGAAAACGAGCCAGCCCACCCGGAGCCCGCAGGCGCGGTAGATCTTGCTCAGGCCTCCGAAGGTGAGGCAGAGCGTGTTTCTCACCAGCGTGGCGGCCGGCACGAATTCCGCATCGCCATAGAGCATCTCGTCGTAGATCTCATCGGCGCAGAAGACGAGGTGCCGCCGCTCCGCGATCGCCGCAAGTTTCGCGAGCACATCCCGCGGGTAGACGGCGCCAGTGGGATTGTTGGGATTGATCAGCACCAGGGCACGGGTGCGGTCGGTGACGAGCGATTCCACCTCGGCCGGGTCGGGGATGAAGCCGTTCTCGGGCCGGCATGGGTAATGCACCGCTTTCGCGCCGTGGATCACGACCGACGCCGTCCAGAGCGGATAGTCCGGACTGGGCACCAGCACCTCGTCACCAGGATTGAGCAGCGCCCGCATGGCGAGCATGATCATTTCAGAGACGCCGTTGCCGATGAAGACGTCGTCAGCGGTCACGTCCATGGAGCCGCGGTTTTGCTGCTGCATCACCACCGCCTCGCGGGCCGGAAAGATGCCTTTCTGGTGCGAGTACGGATCGGCCTGATGGAGGTTCTCCACGATGGCCACCCGCATCGATCCTGGCATGCGGAACCCGAACGCCCCGGGGTTGCCGATGTTGAGCTTGATGATCTCGTGCCCCTCGCGTTCGAGCTGCTCGGCGCGACGGGCGAGTGCACCGCGGATCTCGTACCGAACGTCGTGCAGATGCTCGGAGGCACGCAGTGGGGGCAGGCTCATGGCTGATCGTGGGTGTGCTTCGCTGGGGGTCATCGGCTGGGCATCGTCTCGTGGACATGGAGAGCTGTGGGCGAAGCATTCTATCATGCGGCCGCCGGCGTCACGGTGCGGACGGGAGTTCCACCTCCATGACCGTGCCCTTCCGCGGCGGCTGGCCTTTCGCCACGACACGGCCCCGCAACTGCTTCACGATCGCATGCACGAGAAAGAGCCCGAGCCCCGTGCCGGGCGTCGACCGCTCCAATTCGCTGCCCAGCCGCACAAATCGCTGGAAGACGTTCTGGCGATCGGCAATCGGGATGCCCGGCCCGTTGTCCGCCACCCGCACAAGCACCCTCCCCCGGGGGAGCGCCGACGCCGTCACTTCCACCTCCGGAGTCGGCAACGAATACTTCACGGCATTGTCGATGAGGTTGCGAAACACGATCTCCACGTCGGCCTCGCGACCACAGACCCGCAGGAGCCCTCCCGTGGCCGGCGTGCCAGCCACGCCCACGCCCACCCCCACGACCTCGAGCCGCACGCACTCCGGGGGCACGCCGTAGCGGTGCGCGGCGGCCTCGCAGGCCCGCAGCAGCACCGGCTCGATCGCGGTCGCATCGGTGCCGGGCCGGGCCCGTCGCTGCAGCGTCTTGGCGGCGTCGAGCAGATGGTCGATGAGCGTGTCGAGACGCTCCACGTCTTTGAGCATGAAGCGGTGGAAATCAGCCTGCTGCTCCGCTGGCACGGGCCGCCGCGTGAGCGTCTGCAGGTAGAGCTTCAGCGACGCCAGCGGGCTTTTGAGTTCGTGCGTGACGCTGTCGATGAAATTGCTCTGCCGCTGGGAGAGCGCAATGGCCTTGAGCGTCAGGGCCAGATAGATGATCACGCCCACCAGCACCAGTACCAGCAGCGCCACGCCGACGCCGAGGATGGCCCAGTAGAAGGCAGCGTTCTCGTTGCGGTTCTTCGATCCCAGGGCCGCGGCGATGCTGACAAGCACCCAGCCAACGCCGAGCGCAAGGATCGAGCCGATGAGCACGATGCCCAACAGGATCGGCCAGCGGAGCGAACGACGTGGTTCCATATGAAGCCTCGGCTGACTGCGGCCCGAGCCTGCCAGCTGTCAGCCATCGACGGACGCCGGACCGCGGTATGCTACCACCCGCCATGCCACCATTCGACACACACCCGCCAATCAGCCGACCTCCGACAAGCCGATCACCAGTCCGCATCGACGCCGGTGGGCTGGCCGTCGTGTTTACCTGGTCTGGAGATCGCTGGACCCATCGGGTGACGACCGCGGGGGCCGCGGAGGACGCTGGCTGGGCATCGCTCGACGGACCGTGGCCGCTCACCCGTGATCCCCGCTGGCCAGCGTCTCCGGTGCTCGTCGAACTCTCACGGGTGGCCTTGCCGCAGGCCGCTGCCGCGGGGGGACAGGCTATTGTCGGCGTCGGGCTGGCCGGCCGTTCCCATTTCTCTGCCAGCATCGCCCCCGACCCGATGGTGACCGATGGAATCCGGTTTGAAATCGCCTGCCGGCTTCACGAGCCTCCCGACTGGCTGGGATCGACCTACCGAGTGGGCCGGCAGCTGATGCAGGTGACTGCCACCGATACCGGCGGGCCGCTGCCGCGGACGATCGTCTGGGCCTACTCGATCGGGCCGCAGGGTATCTTCGGAGTGACCGGGGGGTCGGCCTCGGCCGTTCAAGAGCTCGCTTGACTCACCGTGGCAGACAGTGACCGACGGCGACTAACGTTGGCTGGCCGTCCATCTGGCAGCACATCGAACCGCCTCCACGAGCTCAAGACCTCCTCCACGAGCGGTGAATCTTCCGCTGGTGGGGTTTTTTCGACCGACCGCCGGCCTTGCCTTGCGATCTGCCTGCCGATCGATCAGATTCAGGGGGTCGGAGCGTGCGGCGACCCGCACTGGTATCCGCCCCCCGTTTTTTGCCGCCCGCCGGAACGCACACATGTTCGACGTGATCGAGCGACTGAAGTCGGAATGGACCGACCGGTATGTCGTTGTCAACTCTTCGGCTCCGGAACTGGCCCGGTTTGTCAATTCGACGGGAACCGTTCGCACGGTCAACATGAACGGCCGATGTCTGGTCGAGTTTGATCAGTTCAACAACACCGGCTGGTATGACATCGACCCGTCGGCCTTGAAGATCGTGCCGCAGCCACTGCCAAAAACGGTGGAGAAAGAAGCAGCCAAACCGTCTGCCTCTGCCAAGGCCGCTCCCGCCAAGGCCGCGCCCGCCGCCAAGGCCGCGCCGAAGCCTGCCGGTGCCGGGAAGCCCTCGACAGCCGATATTCTCGCCGCAGCTCGCGCTAAGGCTGGCGGAACAGCCGCCCCGGCGGCGGCCAAGCCCGCCCCGGCCGCCAAACCACCGGCCGCCAAACCACCGGCCGCCAAACCACAAGCCACCCCGGCCGCCGTTTCCGGCGGCAAGCTCTCAACCGCCGAGATCCTCGCCCGGGCCCGCGCTGCCAAGGCTGGCGCCGCGCCGCCGGTCTCGCCAGCCACGCCAGCCGTGGATGAGGAGGGCGAAGAGTCCGAAACGACGGTGGCGGAAGCCGCTCCCGTAAAGCCAGCTGCCGCGAAGAAGCCTGCTGCGGCTGGCGGCCCGGCCCCCACAACCACTGCCGAGAAGATTGCCTGGTGCCGCGAACACGACGCCCCCGGCTGACCGTTGACAGCGTCCAGATTTGACAGTGTCCAGGTTTTGACAGTGTCCAGGAGGGACTCTCGATGCGACAGATCACGATGCCGGCCCGCGTGGCCCTTGCCGCACTGCTCATCGGTTGCCCCGGCTGCGGCCGATTGTCGAGCCATCCCGTCGTGACAGAGGCGAAACAAGAGGTCGCCCGGAATCCCCGCGTGCTCGAACTGCTCGCCGGCCCGGGCGGTTCCGTGGAGTGCAGTCCGACGATCACGGGGCGGGCCAATGAGACCGACGGCATCGCAGCGATGGAGTTCGAGGCGAGTGGGCCAAAAGGCCGCGGAATCGTGATCGTCGAGGGCAAAAAACTCGGCAAAGAGTGGAATGTCACCCGACTGGAACTGCGGCCAGTCGGAGGGGGCGAACACCTCATGCTCACCGCGGATCTCGAGGCGAGAACCGGCACCGACACGCCCAAGTTCGACCCTGCCGCCGCGGGAGCTCCGGCGGCAAAGCCGGCCCCGCCGCCGCCGGCCGACATCGAGATCGCATTGCCGCCAGGCGGGCCTCCTTCTTGAGGGGCAGCTTGAGTGGCAGCGCCTGATTGGCACTCCCGCCAGCCCGCCACGCGGTAAACGGCACCGATCGTAACGCTGGAAGCGGTGGCTGAAGGGCCTCTTCTCCACGATTCAGATCAGTCGCGGCAAATTGTTTGACTCGCGCAAGCGCGGGCCCATAATGCACTCGCCTACTACGACCACTGTTGCCCGCTGCGGCAGCTTCGGTTGCCTCGTTTTTTTGCGTTGCAAGCCGTGGTTTTTCGTGTTCGTTCCTCCCTTTTTAGCCCATCTACAACATGTTGAACCAGACAAGGAGTCGTTTCTCTCCGATGGCCCGGATTCGTAATGTTTTCGAAATCATCGAACTGTACGGTCACGACGAAAATTTTGAACCGCACGCCACCACTGAATTCATCCCCACGCGAGCGCCTGCCGGCTCGAAGCAAAAGATCGATATCCTTGCCGAGAGGATCCAGCGGGGCATGCCGCTGTGGCACCCCGAAGACTCGACCGATTCAGGCGCGGCCACACTGGTGGCCGAGCACGTCTGACTTGCCCAATTGAGACCGGCCCAGATGACGCCGGCCAATTGAGACCAGCTCAACCAAGACCAGCTCTCACTCCCTGTCTTTTGATCGCCCTCCGCGGCCAGTCCGGCCGCGGAGGGCGATTTCGATATCCCGCCTGGCAGTGTCGGCCTTGAGCTTCTGCCGCTTGTCGTGGGACTGACGGCCGCGGCCGATTCCCATCAAAACCTTCACGCGTCCGTCCTTGAAATACATCTTCAAGGGCACGAGCGTGAGGCCCTTCTCCAGGGCTCGGTCCGCAAACTTGCCGATCTCGCGGCGATGCATGAGCAGTTTCCGCGGCCGCTTCGGCACATGATTCAGCTGATTGGCCTTGTCGTATTCCGGGATGTCGCAGCCCAGCAGCCAGACCTCGCGGCCATCGATCCGGCCATAGGCTTCGTCGAGCGACATCCTTCCGCCGCGAAGGCTCTTCACCTCGCTGCCGACCAGCGCAATGCCGCACTCCAACGTGTCGAGGATCTCATAATCGTGACGGGCACGACGATTTTCCGAGACCACTTTCTCGGCCGGCTTGTCATCGGCCTTGGCCTTGCCCTTGCCCGCTGGCTTGGCGGCTTTTCCGGCTGGCTGGGTGGGCTTGGGTGCGGCCACGGCTGAGAGACTCGGGAAAGGACGCCCGTTGGTGGGCAGGGGTTTTCTGACAGATTACACTCTACAGTTCCAACGCCAGTGTTTCTTGGCGCCAGTGTTCCTCGGAGCCGGTGTTTCTCGGTGCCGGTGCTTCCCAGCCTTCGTGTTTCCCAGCCCGCCCCAGCTCCTGAGATGTTCCGTCGCCCGATTCCCCTTCACGCAGGAACGAGCCCTTGTTCATGCCGATGCTCCGCCGTTTTGAGGGCCGTGAGGCCGCGGGCATGGCCACGCTCGGCCTCGCCCTGTTTTTCTGCGCCCCCTGCTTTTGGGCGTTGCCCGGCAGAGCCGCCGAGAGCGGGACGACCGCCGTGGCCGAAACGTCTGCCGCCGGCGAAACTGCCACCACCCCCGGCTTTGTCGTTGGCGATCAGCGGCCCGAAGGCGAGGGGCCGGCCATCAAGGTGCCCGGTGGCTGGATGGTGGCCTACGACGAAACCCTCCCCGGCACCGACGTGACGTTCCGGATGATCCCAATTGCCGGCGGCACGCTTCGCATGGGCAGTCCTGCCGGCGAGGCCGACCGCGGAGCTGACGAGGGCCCGCAATACGACGTGCGGATCGAGCCCTTTTGGATGGCCCGCTGCGAGGTGACCTGGTCTGAATACAAGCGCTACATGGCCACCTGCGATCTCTTCAAGGCGATGGAGTCGGCCGGCATCCGGAAGGTGACGGCCGAGAACGAGGCTGACGCCGTCACCGCGCCCTCCAATCTCTACGATCCCACGACGACCTTCACCAACGGCGAAGATCCTCTCCAGCCGGCCGTGACGATGACGCAGTTCGCGGCACGGCAATACACGAAGTGGCTCAGCGGCCTGACGTCGCGGTTCTACCGCCTGCCGCTGGAGTGCGAATGGGAGTATGCCTGTCGAGCTGGCACGACGACGCCGTGGAGCAACAGGAGCACGCCAGACTCGCTGGCCGAAGTCGCCTGGTACGCCGACAACTCCGATGAGACGACGCATCCTGTCG